>CAZPEE010000318.1:0-2513 GCA_964585525.1 uncultured Cocleimonas sp. | reverse complement strand
ACAGGTCTTGCTGATAGCGAAACCTCTATTATTGATGCAGCTGATTATCAAGACTGGTGTGAAGCCGTTTCCCAGGATTTGCAACAACTTGCGGTGTTGCATGACAGGGAGGCCGATAAGGCCCTGATTGAAGCTTTACGTGAGGTTGAGTTTCCCTACAATCTTGGGTTTCCACCGTTACCGGTGGAAGCTTTAAGTAAGGCGAATATTCTGGCTACTGAAGAAAAGCCCAAAAGCAAGAATGAAACACAAGAAACCAGGGAGCTTATCGAACCACAGCGTTTTTTTGCAACGGCACTTGAAGAGTTACCCGAAGAACTTAGCCAGAAAGCGCTGGACAACCTGGCGGTTGATTATGCCGATATTTATTTAACCCACAGCCTGCATGCATCACCGTTTGAATCGGTGTGGCTGGATGAAGACCATCTGCTTCAGCAGGAACCGATGTTTAAAATCAGGGACTGGTATAAACGTTATAACCTGGGTATCGCTGACTGGCGGGTTCGCTCTGAGGACCATCTGGTTTTACAATTGCAATTCATTGCCATGCTGTTTGACCCAGAAGCCAGTTTTGCAGAAGAAATTCCCTTACAAAAGCGTTTTGAAGATGCCGCCCGTTTTATGGATGATCACCTGATGTTGTGGTTGCCTGATTTTTGCCTGCGGGTTGCGCAACGCTGTAGTACAGATTTTTACGCCAGTGCAGCCGTGTTAACCCTCACATACATGGAGCAATTACGTGATACGCTTGCTGAAATTACCCTGGTCGACAGGCCATCGGCGGAAGAAATTGCGCAACAGCTTGCTGCCAGTAAGCCTGTGGTAGAAGAACCCATTACCTTTATGCCAGGCGTGGCAGAATCCTGGTAAAAGGAGCACTTAGTATGCGTGAAATAAACGAACATCAGGAATGGCTGGATGTGATAAAAGCAGTCTACGACGAACACCGGGGGCAGGGCGCTATCCAGGTGCTCTTCCCGGAATATCGTCCCGATTTGGCACGTGCTGTGGCGCATAGCCTGGGGCTTGGTTTTTATGATTACCGCAAGGAAAAAATGTTATCCGAAGGTTGGAATGCGGGCAATATTACGCTGGATGAAATGACTGAAACACTGCTGGCTATATCTGCTGATACAGGTAAGAACGGCCTGGTGATTTATAACATAGAAGCACTTCTGGCGACTAAACCAGAGGAACAACGCCAGCGGTGGCTGGCCGATTGCCTGGACCAATCCAGGATAAATTGGCCAAAGCCAGTAGTCTTACCCCTTTCTATATATCATTCAGACACCATTGATAGGAATCCCCGCGTGTGTAACCTGGAATTCGATGAGTTTCCAAAGGAGTCGTTTTTGATGCGGCTGGCAATGTGAGGTTGATATTAGAATACGATGGGGAATATCCTGCATACGATCAAAACTGATTTCCACTTACCTGATATTAATGGTGAGCGTTGTGTGCATGCACATATTGAACAGGCATCCTGTAAAGCTTGTGTAGCGGCTTGCCCGGAAAACGCCTGGGTACTGGATGATGAGTCATTGGGTTTAAATACCACAGCCTGTGATGGTTGTGGTTTATGTGTACCTGCCTGTCCAGAAGGTGCGGTCACGCAGGTTCAGGCGTGTGTTATTCGCGAGGAAGTCAGTTGTGAAAAGGGTAACAAGATTGCGAAAAAGGTGTTGTTGCTCGGTTGCGAAATTACCGGATTAAAACAGGCGAATTGTAAATGTATCCACGCTGTGAGTGAAAGTGCGTTATTGAAACTGTATCGTGACGGGGTTCACCACATTCATGTTACCAGAGGGGATTGCCAACGGTGTCCTCGTGGAACGCACGAAAACACCCAACAACTGTTTGAACGTGTCAAAAACATCAATAAAATGCTGCGACACCGCCATTTATTACCAATCCATTATAATGAGCTGGCAGCTGATGATTGGCTCCAGCTATGGAAAACCCCCGAAAAATCAGCGCCGGGGCCACAAATGAGCCGGCGTGGTTTCTTCCGGTCAGCGCTCAAACAAAGTGTCGATATGGTATTACACCAGTCCAACCTTGACCAAACGGGTGATTTCACGCCATTGGGTAAAATTTTAGCCATAGATGAGGCACAAGAAAGTTTGTTTGATGAGGCGGTTTATCCGGCCGTTCCCGCTATTAATAGTGCGAAATGTAATGGCTGTGATGCCTGCTTGCGGGCATGCCCTCATCAGGCTTTACGGTTTATTCAGGATGGGGAAAACAGTCACTACCAGATTGATGCTGCTGCTTGTACGGGCTGTAAAATTTGTAGAGATATTTGTGATCAGGATGCGATTCATGTTACCCGTTGGGGCGTTCAGGCAGAAAAAGCCATAGCGCTGAACCAGCAAACCTGTCAATCCTGTGGGGCAAGGTTTCATTACCCGCTTAATATCCATGAAAAAGATAACCCCCGGCGTAGTTTGTGCAATATCTGTAGCCAGGTTGACCACCAGAAAAACCTTTTTCAGGTTCTGGATTAGTGTCGT
>CAZPEE010000317.1:0-2520 GCA_964585525.1 uncultured Cocleimonas sp. | reverse complement strand
ATATCCGCATCCAGCATACCGACAGTTGCGCCATCGGCTGCCAGTGCCAGTGCCAGGTTAACTGCCGTGGTCGATTTACCCACACCGCCCTTGCCGGAAGCAATCGCAATAATATTCTTGATGCCTTCTATTCGCTTGAGGCTTTTCTGTACGGTATGCGCCGTCACATTTTGCTCAACGGTAATTTCGGCTTTACTGATTGCCGGGTCGGATTCCAGTTTAGCTTTCACTTCATCTGCAAGCTGACCACGGTAAGAACCCGCCGGGTAACCTTGTTCGATACGTACAAAAACGGTATCGCCCTTAATGTCTACATCTTTAATCTCATTAGCGGCAATTAAATCCTTGCCTACATAGCGGTCTTCGATTTCTTTTAAGCGGCTATCAACTTGCTCGCGTGTGATTTCTGACATGGGGTGATCTCCTGATAAATTCCTGATAAGCCCTGAGGCGTGATAATGCGGCATTCTACACGAAGTCAAACAGGACAAAAACTGGAATATTAGTGTGGATTAATACTGCGACCAAAAAAACAAAAAAAACAGGATAGACTACAGTATTTGTGCGCCTAATTGTTTATCATAAGCACGATACAAACCCAAAGGTCATTTAAAGAATGTTAATACTCCCCGGTAGTCGCGCTTTTTCTGATTTCAAAAAAAACAAATTACTGAAAAACCTGCAAAAGCACATCCCTGAGCTGGTTGATATCCATGCCCGCTATTGGCATTTTGTTAAAACATCCCAAACCTTGAGTGATGAGGAAAACAACACCCTCAAAGCACTGCTTCATTATACGGATACGGGCGATACCCAGGACGAAAACCATGAACCAGCGGGTGAATTATTCCTGGTGACACCTCGCCCAGGCACCATCTCACCCTGGTCGAGCAAAGCGACCGATATCCTGCATAACTGTGGATTGTCTGTCGTTGAGCGTGTCGAGCGTGGCATTGCCTACTTTATTGAATACAGTGACGATTTCCACACGCTTTCCAATGATCAACGGCAATTTATCCAGGATCATATCCATGACCGCATGATTGAAGTCATCCTGGACGATAGCAACGATGCCGCAGCACTGTTTAGTGATGCGGAACCCGCACCACTTAAACGCATTGCATTGGGCAATAACCCACAAGCTGCACTGAAACGCGCCAACAGCGAACTTGGACTGGCGCTTTCCGACGATGAAATCCAGTACCTCGCTGATAACTACAGCGAGCTAAAACGTGACCCAACCGATGTCGAACTGATGATGTTTGCCCAGGCAAACTCAGAGCATTGCCGCCATAAAATCTTTAATGCCGACTGGATCATTGATGGTAAAAAACAGCAGCAAACACTGTTTGGCATGATCAAAAACACCTACAAACAATCCCCGGAAAATGTGCTTTCTGCCTATCATGATAACGCATCGGTCGTTAAAGGCAGCCAGGCAACCCGCTTTTTTCCCAACACCAGTACGCACGACTATGGCTATTCTGAAGAACCAGTACATATGCTGATGAAAGTGGAGACGCATAACCACCCTACCGCAATATCCCCCTTCCCCGGCGCAGCAACGGGTTCCGGTGGCGAAATCCGTGACGAAGGTGCAACCGGCAACGGCTCCAAGCCCAAGGTGGGCTTGTGTGGATTCTCGGTGTCCAACCTGAAAATCCCCGGCTACCCGATGCCCTGGGAGAAAGACCACGGCAAACCAGCGCGTATTGACAGCGCACTGAATATCATGCTGGAAGGCCCGATTGGTGCGGCGGCCTTCAATAACGAATTTGGCCGCCCCAATATCGCAGGTTACTTCCGCACCTTTGAGGCCGAAGTCCCTGGTGCCAGCTCGGAAAAAGAATTGCGTGGCTATCATAAACCCATCATGCTGGCGGGTGGCCTTGGCAATATCCGCGAAAAAAACATCAACATGAAAGAAGTGCCAGTGGATACCCCGATTGTTGTGCTTGGCGGCCCTGCCATGCTCATCGGCCTGGGCGGTGGCGCAGCCTCTTCCATGGCAAGTGGCACCAGCGATGAATCACTGGATTTTGCTTCGGTGCAACGTGGCAACCCGGAAATGGAACGCCGTGCACAAGAGGTTATCGACCGCTGTGTCGCCATGGGTGATGACAACCCGATACTGTGGTTACACGATGTCGGTGCGGGAGGTATTTCCAACGCGTTACCCGAAATTGTTGACGATGCGGGACGTGGTGGCAAATTTGAACTGCGCGCCGTACCCAACGACGAACCTGGCATGTCACCCATGGAAATCTGGTGTAACGAGGCGCAGGAACGCTATGTGCTGGCGATTGACGAAAGCAAACTGGATACCTTCAAAGCCTTGTGTGAGCGCGAACGTGCCATTTACGCGGTAGTTGGCATGGCAACCGAAGAGCGCCGCTTACTAGTTGGTGATGGCTATTTTGATAATTACCCGGTTGACATGTCGATGGATATGCTACTCGGCAAGCCACCTAAAATGCTCCGTGATGTGCATCATAAAACCTTCCATAAGCCCGATCTTGA
>CAZPEE010000316.1:0-2526 GCA_964585525.1 uncultured Cocleimonas sp. | reverse complement strand
GAACAAAAAATCAATTATAAATACCGATTATCAAATCCATGACATTAGTACCCGTCGCACCCGTTATGAGTAGCTCATCCGTTTGAGCAAACAAGGCATTCGAATTTGCATTTTGTAAATAAGCGTTGCTATCCAGGCCTTGCGATGTTGCCTTTTCCACCGTCATATTATCGACAATCGCACCTGTTGCCAGAGTGTTACCGTCCGAACCGTCTGTTCCTGCTGCCAACAATGAACAATTTTTCAAGCCACTCATTTCGATAGCCGCCATTAAAGCAAGGTGCTGGTTTCTACCACCTTTCCCTGGGTTTTCAGGTAAATTCACTGTGGTTTCACCGCCCCAGATAAACATTATTCCTGGATTCTCTTTTAGGATGGCGACACATTTTATTGCTGCCTGTTCTGCACTTCCTTTAAGGAACTCTGGCACGGCCACGGTTTTATAACCCAGCTCCCTGGCTTTTTGAGCCGCCGCCTGTTTCGCATCTTCAAGCGATGCAACAATCTGCCAGTTAAGTTTTCTATTTTGCGGAGCTGGGAATAATAAACCAGAGCCAATCACTGCAGGATCATCGTTTGCAACGTCAGAAATCATCAAACAGCTAACATCACGTTTACCCAGATAATCCCATAGACCACCACCCTTGATTCTGGAGATTTTACGGCGCTCAGCATTAATTTCCCCAATAGCAAAACCATCTGCCAAAAGACGTTCATTCAACCCTTGCAAATCGCTTAAACCATAACCTTCACGCAATACTTCGACCAAAGCCGATGCACCGCCTGAAATTAAAAACAGGCAAGCCTCATGCTCTGCTAAATTTTCAAGATAAGCGATTAATGACTGCCCGGCTTGCAGACTGGCGACCCCGGGAACTGGATGGTCAGACTCGATACAGAGCAACCGTGAATCTTGCCGGGATCGGCGGGAAATATGGCCGTGTTTGGAAATCAGCAAGCCTGATTTTATCGAATCTTGCGGCACGCCTTGCAACATCGCATCTGCCGCTTTGCCAATTGCAACCGCGTGAAACGCATCAGGATAAGCACCTGATAAAAGCGCCTTTTTAACGACGCTTTTGCCTGACACGGCATCAACACCGGCCTGGAAAATAGCCATTAAGTGTTGACCAATAGCACTCATCCGGTCAACAAACTAGCTTAAACCACTGCCAAGATCAGCCTGGATATCGCCAATATCTTCAAGCCCGACAGAAATCCTGAGCAAGCCGTCGGCAATACCTGCATCATCACGCTGTTGCTGAGACAAACGCCCGTGTGTTGTCGTTGCCGGGTGTGTAATCGTGCTTTTGGTATCACCCAGGTTTGCGGTAATGGATAGCAGCTTAGTGCTATTGATTAGATGCCATGCTTTTTCTTTTCCACCATTAACCACAAATGAGACGATACCACCAAAACCGGATTGCTGCTGTTTTGCCAAGGTATGTTGCGGATGATCTTGCAAACCAGGATAGTAAACCGTCTCCACACCAGGCTGGGTTTGTAACCAGTTTGCCAAAGACATGGCATTTTCACAATGTGCTTTCATGCGCAGGTTTAAAGTTTCAAGCCCCTTGCTAAATACCCAGGCGTTAAACGGGCTCATCGCAATCCCGCCAGTTCTCAGGATAGTGTAAACATCCTCGCCCACGGTTTCTTTATCACCCACCACCGCGCCCCCTAAACAACGCCCCTGACCATCCAGGTACTTGGTTGCCGAATGCACCACAATATCCGCCCCCAGCGCCAATGGCTTCTGCAAGGCTGGCGTACAAAAACAATTATCAATCACCAATTTGGCATTTGACTGATGTGCAATCTCTGCCAAACCACGAATGTCCACCAGTTCTGTCAGCGGGTTTGAGGGTGTTTCAGCAAACAACAAGCGTGTATTGGGTTTGATTGCCTGTTGCCAGGCATCCAGGTTTGATAGCTCAACAAAATCAAATTCAATCGCAAATTTTGCCAAAATTTTAGTGAATAAAACGGTGCTGGTGCCAAAAATCGAACGTGAACTGACCACATGGTCGCCCGCTTTTAACAGGCCCAGAATGACTGCCATAATTGCCGACATGCCGGAAGAAGTAGCGACACAACTTTCTCCCCCTTCAAGCGCCGCTAAACGATCCTGAAAACAACTGACCGTCGGATTGGCAACACGCGAATAAAAATAGCCTTCCTCATCACCCGAAAAACGTGCGGCTGCCTCTTCCGCACTGTTAAAAGTAAAGCTGGAGGTGAGGAACATCGCCTCGGAATGCTCCTGAAAATTACTCTGTTGATGACCTGCCCTGATTGCCAATGTATCAAACGCATAATTTTTCATGGTATTTCTCACCTTACATTTTTTTACAGATTCAGCAGGCATAAAAAAACCTGCGATGCATGTAGCTAAAGCAGGCGATTCATTTCTCAGCACGCTTTAGCAATATTTGTTCGGGATAAACCCGGCGCCTTGCAAGCTGTTACTCAAATCGGCGCATCATTTACGACTATATCTCTAAACTGCAGGTTCGTCAAACTACT
>CAZPEE010000315.1:0-2535 GCA_964585525.1 uncultured Cocleimonas sp. | reverse complement strand
TTTTTATTGCTTTCAATCGGCACGTTTGTTGCCAGTCTCTATTCGGTTTCAAAACACTGGGATTATCAACAGGTGCTGGTTGATATTGGCAAACAACTACGCCTCAAGATTAGCGCAAGTGATATCGACAAAGAAATCAGGGATGCGATCTCTCGTGGGGAGTTTGATGATGCGCGTATGTACCTGGCCATTGCCAAAAATAACCATTATCCAATTGATACCGGGCGTTATGCCGAAATTATCGCGCAAAAAGATACGCCTCTGACACGTTTTAACAAAAATGCGGGTGAATTTGCCGCAGGCTTTGTCAGCGGCAAAAGCAGTAGCGCTGCGGGTATTGCAGGGGCTGTGGGCGCTGATTTTACCGTAATTGGTGATCTACGTGATTTACATCATGAATACAACAACATGCAACAGGGCAAGGATGTTAATGAACTGATTGTTGCCTTGTCTGGCGTAGGGGTTGGCTTTACCGCGCTAACGATTGGAAGTATGGGATCGGCGGCACCGGCAAAATCAGGCGTATCGCTGATCAAACTGGCGGCAAAAACACGGCGCTTGAGCAGCCGCTTTCAAAAGCAGTTGTTAAAACTGGGCAGGCAGGTGTTTGACTGGAAATTGTTTAGCCGTCTGCTCAAGGAAGGCAAACAATCCAGATCATTCACCCAAACTCTTAAGCAGATCCCAAGAGCGGCTAAACAGGCTTATCACCCCAACGCGGTTGAACCGTTAAAAGTGATTGCGAAACAAGTCAATAACGTGCGCAAGGCAACCTCGGTAAGTGACACGCTGCATTTACTTAAATATGTGGAAACCACGGATGACCTGCGCCGCCTGGAAAAAGTCAGCCTAAAATATGGCACACAAACCAAAGGCATCATGAAATTACTTGGCAAGGGTGCGCTTCGCACGGTGCGTGTCTTACGCAAGACAGCCGAATTATTATGGAGTTTGATAAGCAGTGTGCTAGCGGGGATGTTTAGTTTGTTTTTTTTATTCGCCAGACGCATCTAGCGCCAGTTGCAGAACGGCATCAGCAATACTAGGGGCACTGCCAAGGTACGGCGTGAGGCTGATTGATACCTCTGGAAATTCCTTTTGCACCTTTTCAACATCGGCTGGTACATCCTCAACCACATGGCGACCTGCAGAGAGGAAATAGGGTAGCACGATGATTTCTTTCGCACCCCCGGCGATTGACTGGCGGATGCCATCCGGGATCAGCGGCTCAGCCAGTTCCAGAAAGGCGCAACTTACCTGGTCAAAGCCATGCTCCATCTGGTTCATCGTTGCTGCCAGTTTCCTGACTTCATCATTGGATGCTTCACGGCGGCTACCGTGTGCTATTAGAATAAGTGTTCGCATGGAAGAAATCATACAGCAGGCCTGGCTAAAAACAAAAAAGGCACAGACTAAGCTGTGCCTTTTGAAGATAAGTCAGAATGTTTATCAGGCTTTGTGATACTCCAGAATCTTCTCAACTTCCTTCCTGGAGCCCATAATCACCGGTACACGCTGGTGCGGGTCGCCATTGGGTTTAACTTCCATGATACGCCCGTAACCGGTATCGGCTGCGCCACCTGCTTGTTCGACGATCATTGCCATCGGGTTACCTTCGTATAACAGGCGTAGTTTGCCACCAACCGCACGGTTACGCTCATCAATCGGGTAAAGGAAAACGCCACCACGGCACAGTATGCGGTGAATCTCACCCACCATTGCTGCAACCCAGCGCATATTGTAACGCTTACCCAATGGTCCTTCTTCACCTTGCAGACAGTCCGCAAAGTATTTTTGTACCGGTTCTTCCCAGAAACGCTGGTTGGATGCGTTGATGGCAAACTCGGCCGTTTCTTCCGGAATATTCATGCCAGGGTGTGTCAGTATAAATTCACCAATGGAGGCACATAGCGTAAAGCCATTGACACCATTGCCCGTGGTCAACACCATCATGGTTGATGGGCCATACAAACAATAACCGGCTGCAACCTGCTCAACACCGGGTCGGGAAAAGTCCTCTGCCGTTGGGTTTTGTTTGCCTTCGGGTGCTTTTAAAATCGAGAAAATGGCACCGACGTCCATATTGATGTCCATATTGGATGAGCCATCCAGTGGGTCAAACGTGACCAGGTAATGACCACGGGGCTTGCCTTCTGGCAGCGTTAGCACTTCGTCCAGCTCTTCGGATGCCATGCCGGCACAGTGGCCATTGTTTTCCAGCGCATCAATGAACATGTCGTTGGCGATCAGATCCATTTTCTTTTGTACATCGCCCATTGAGTTTTCACTCTCGGTAACGCCTAAAACACCCGCCAAATCACCCCGGTTAACCAGGTTGGAAATACCTTTACAGGCGATGGTGATGTCATTTAACAAGCCGGTAAATTCACCGCTGGCTTTGTTACCCAGTTTGCGCTGTTCATCAATAATAAAGGAGGATAGGGTCGTGCCTAGTTTTTGCATATGCTTCTCATTACTAAAAGGATTATTCGGAAAAACGGCGCATTTTAGTACATTAGTGCTTATTAATATAGT
>CAZPEE010000314.1:0-2537 GCA_964585525.1 uncultured Cocleimonas sp. | reverse complement strand
AATCATCCCATTCCTGAGGGTAAAGCTGATCAGCAGGTGTTCTGACTCTTAACTGGTAAGCGTCAATTAAACCACACATTCTAAACCGCCTAAAATAAGTGCAAACTAAGCTTTTCATTTCAAAATGGGAGGCTATATGCACCAATACCAAGATCACACACTTATCCAAGAGCATATCGCAAACTGGAAAACGAGCGGATTAACCCAGGTGGCTTATTGTCAGCAGCACGCTATCAAGCCGCATATTTTCAGCTATTATAAAAAGAAGTTTTCTGCTGCACCGGCTGCTGCCAAAAAGGATAAGCTGATGCCGGTTAAATTGATCCCTGAGGGGATTGCTACGCTAAGCACATCCCCTGTTGTCCCTCTCATTAAAATCAGTCATGCCAATGGCTTTAGCCTGGAGATTTCGCTAAATTCAGAGATGTCTTCCTTAAAACCGGTGCTTGAGCTAGTGAGTTCCATTACATGTTAGTGGGGCTTTCTGTTCATCAGGTGTATCTGGCAACGGGCTTTACCGATATGCGTAAATCCATTAATGGTCTGTCTTTAATTGTTTCCGAACAGCTTGGACAGGATCCTTTTGCCGGGAGTGTTTTTGTTTTTTGTAATCGCTCTCGCGATAAGCTTAAAATCCTGTATTGGGAGTGTAATGGATTTTGGTTGTATTATCGGCGCTTGGATAAGGGCAAGTTTCATTGGCCGATGGATGCGAGTGCTTCACCCTTATCTTTAACGCCGCGTGAGTTACAGTGGCTATTGGCAGGATTGGCGTATCAAAATGTGCAGGCGCATCAGCCGGTTGTGGGCTTGCAAAACAATTAAGAGGTGATTTTCGCGTGCAGTTAAGCGGCCTTAATCCGGTGTGTTAAGGGCCGCTTAAATCGGACTGAAAATACGCAATAACCTGCTGATTTTATTACGCTAAAACTCAGTAAGTACGTATGTTACAGCGGTTTTTTAGGTATAATAGTGACCATGAAATCAACGGTAAACACACTCCCTTATGAGACCGAAAACCTGCAAAAACAGTTGCTGGATTCTCGGTCAACGATTGTTCAGTGACAGGAAAAAATCCGTTGGTATGAAGAGCAGTTTCGCTTATTAAAACAAAAACGCTTTGGCGCTTCAAGTGAAAAAAATCCTGATCAAATGCAGTTGTTTAATGAAGCAGAATCGATTCTTGATAGTTTAAAGCCAGAAGAACAAGGTGAACAGGAAGAAACGGTCAGCGACACACGCAAAAAGCCAGGCCGTAAAGCGTTATCACCGGATATCCCACGTGAAGTGGTGCGTTATGAATTACCTGAGGCGGAACAAGTGTGTGCCTGTGGTCATGCCTTACATGAAGCCGGTGAAGATAAATCGGAGCAGTTGGAAATCATTCCAGCAACCCTTAAAGTCATTGAGCATGTGCAGGTAAAATATGCCTGCCGTGCTTGTGAAACGGGCATGATCAGTGCGCCAAAGCCTGCCCAACCGATTCCACGCAGTTTTGCCTCCGCGAGCCTACTGGCGTATATCATCGTGGCAAAATTTATGGATAGTTTGCCGCTGTACCGTCAGGAAACTATTTTTAAACGCTTAAGTATCGATCTATCACGCGCAACGCTATCAAACTGGATGTTAAAGTCCGCTGAATTGCTGGAGCCCTTTTATGACCGACTGCATTTTTATCTCATTCAGCAGAAAAGGGTGCAGGCCGATGAAACGACCCTGAATGTTATTCAGGATGGTCGAGAGACAAAATCTAAATCCTATCTGTGGCTGTACCAGAGTGGCGGCCATGATAACCCGCGCCCGGTTGTTTTGTATGACTACCAAGCCACGCGCGCAGGCACGCATGCGGCTAATTTCTTGCAGGGTTTTTCCGGCCATCTGCAAGTCGATGGTTATGCGGGGTATCATGCGTTGGCCTCCGATCATTGTATTCTCGTTGGCTGTATGGCACATGCCCGACGTAAATTCGATGAAGCGTTAAAAGTATTGCCTAAAGCCAGTCGACAAAATAAACACGGACTGACTCAAACGGCTTTGCGCAAATTTGCACGACTGTATGCGATTGAAAAACAGATCAAAGCGTTGAGCACCGAGCAACGCTATATCATCCGTCAGGAAAAAAGTAAACCGCTGATGCTGGAATTAAAGCAATGGTGCGAGGCTAATGTCACTAAAACCGCAAAAGAAGCCGCGATAGGTAAAGCTATTCGCTATACGCTCAATCAATGGGATTACTTAGTTCGTTATCTTGAAGACGGCAACTTGCAAATTGATAATAATGCCGCAGAACGACGCATCAAACCGTTTGTTATTGGGCGCAAAAACTGGCTCTTTAATCAAACACCACGGGGCGCCAAAGCCAGTGCATTGTTGTATAGTTTAGTGCAAACCGCTGTTGCTAATAACTTAGAGCCTTTTGCTTATATCAAATATCTGCTGACTGAATTGCCTAAACTGGGGCGACATTATGAACCAGCAGCATTAGATCAGTTTTTACCCTGGGTAATGACTGAAAAAATTCCGCCTTTAAAGTAAAT
>CAZPEE010000313.1:0-2554 GCA_964585525.1 uncultured Cocleimonas sp. | reverse complement strand
TTCTCAGGTATTATTTTAAAAGCATTTCTATATTTGGCAATGCTATGTCTTTCGTGGCTATGACCAGCAGGCTCAAATTCCGATGGGTTGTCAAATATTGTAAAGTTTGGGACTTGTTTCTGACCACCTAGATGTGCACCGTCTATTAAATTAGAAAAATCTGAGCAGGGAAAAATATATATTGAATCTGGGCTTCCACAAACGTATATGAAATAATCAACTTGATTGGTTTCATAAAGATTAGGAGTTACATCAAACCAATACTTGTCCCCACTTTTTTCAGAAGCAGTTCTTATATTGCATTTAAAGGAGTTTATGCTCCATATTTTTGGAGATGAACTCAATTTATCAATTTTTGAATAGTGTTGTTTTAGCACAGAAAAAGCTTTGTCACTAAGATTCATATTTTAGTCCAATTTGTAATTTTGAAAGCGATATTTCAACAGTTTAAAAGACAGCGTCTGTCCATTTCCGATATGGCAGTCCTTTTTGGCAACCTATTAAACGCCATATGCTTATTAATCCCCATTATACCTATATTCCAGACGAACGGTAGCGAGATAGGCAGTTTCCGTCTATTTCTGATAGGGCTGTCGTTGTCCGCATTTCAGGGCAGCTTATATAAGCCAGAGCGTTACTTTTACAGTGCCTGACTGGACGCACTGTGTCATCACAATGATTTTCTTTTGAGACTATAATCATTGCGATAAATATAGCAGTTTTCGCCACACACAATAACCGCTACAATAACCCCATGAGCCGATCTTTCCTTTTTTTACAGGGTGTTGCCAGCCCTTTTTTTGCAGAACTTGGCAAAGCGCTGCTTGCGCAGGGGCATCGGGTTTTGAAGATTAATTTTTGTGGTGGCGACTGGTTCTATTCGCGTGCCCTAAACGCGCTAAATTATCGTGGTGATATAGAGGGTCTAGCCGATTATCTGGGGGCTATCGTGGCGCAACATGCCATCACTGATATGGTTTTGTTTGGCGATACCCGCCCTGTTCATCTGGATGCCATAAAACTTGCCGGGATGCTAAACATTAACATACATGTTTTTGAAGAAGGTTACCTGCGCCCTGGCTGGATTACGCTGGAACAGGGTGGCGTTAATGCGCATTCTTCCCTGAGCAAAAACCCTCAGTGGTATCAACGCTTTGCTGGCACACTCAAGACGACTCCTGCGATCCGTCACACGGGTAAACAGTTGCCACCGCGTGCCTTGCACGATATGCGTTACCATCTGGGGAGCTTTTTGTTGAGGCGATTTTTTCCACGCTACCGCAGCCATCGCCCGGATACCCCGCTGACTGAATATCTCGGCTGGATAAGACGCTTTCCAAAAATCTGGCTTTTCCACAAAAAACAGGCTCAGCGTGCAATTCATACCCTGCTGCAACAACATCAGTCTTTCTTTGTACTGCCCCTGCAACTCAGTGCCGATGCACAAATCAAACAACACTCCGGGTTTGCTTCCATGTGTGATGTGATTCAACACTGCATCCAATCCTTTGCCTGCCATGCGCCCGCAGCATCAACACTGGTGATAAAAAACCATCCGCTGGATACCGCCCTGGCCGATTATCCCGGCGTGATTAACGATGCTATCCAGAAGAATAATATAGCCCCACAGCGCGTGGTATATCTGGAAACGGGGGATTTGAACGCCTTGCTGGATCAGGCGAGCGGCACGGTTCTGGTCAACAGCACCGTTGGCCTGTCATCACTCCAGGCCGGCTGTCCAACCATCGCACTGGGTACGGCGATTTATGATATGCCCGGCTTAACCTATCAGGGAAAGCTGGATGATTTCTGGCAGGATGCTCTTAAAAAAGAACACCGCCCTGATGCCAGGCTGGTTGATGCCTTTTGCCAAAGCGTCATCGCACTGACCCAGATCAATGGCGATTTTTATACCAAAAAAGGCATTAAACTTGCTGTTTCCGGCAGTGTGGAACGCCTCGCTGCATTGCCCTCCCATGCCAGCCAGAGCCATCCAGACAGCTTTTCCCAACAGGTTTTTAACAAGGCATGAACCATATCCTCATCACCGGAGCCAGCAGTGGTATTGGCGCAGCGCTTGCGCGTCGTTATGCCGCTGCTGATACGCAGTTGAGCCTGCTTGCCAGAAATGAACAAAAGTTAACGACGGTCGCTGCACAGTGCAAAACACAGGGAGCGGTCGTCAACATCCACAGTATTGATATTCGTGAGCTGGACAAGGTACAGGCATTGATAGAACACATCGACCAGCAACAAGCGCTTGACCTGGTCATCTGCAATGCCGGTGTGACCAGCCATATCGGTGCAAATGGCGAGGCCGAAAGCTGGGATGCTATCTGCAAGGTGATGGACACCAACCTGTATGGTATGTTGGCAAGCCTTAATCCGTTAATCGAGCGTATGCAACAACGCAGGCAGGGGCAGATTGCGCTTGTCAGCTCACTGGCAGCCTATCGTGGTATGCCCATTACACCTGCCTACTGTGCCAGCAAGGCAGCAGTTAAAGCCTATGGCGAAGCATTACGTGGCTGGCTTGCTGCGGATGGCATCAAGG
>CAZPEE010000312.1:0-2555 GCA_964585525.1 uncultured Cocleimonas sp. | reverse complement strand
GTCGTTGAGCTTGAAGCCGGTAAAAAATATTACTGGTGTTCCTGTGGTCGCTCTGAAAGCCAGCCTTTTTGTGATGGTTCGCATAAGGGGACTGATTTTGAGCCTGTTGAATTTAGCGTAGATGAAGCCAAGAAATATGGCTTATGTGGTTGCAAGCATACCAAACATGCGCCGTTTTGTGATCGTGAGCATACAAAGCTGTAGGTAGATTGCTTGAGGCCTTGCTAGTGGTATTGAGCTTCCGTTTATTGTTTTTTAAGTAAATTTTGTTTATCGAAATTTCGTTTGTATAGCACGGCGATATTACCGATTTTTTGTACCAGTTCGGCATTGTGTGTTTTTGCAAACTCACTGATTATGGTATCCCTGATGTCCCGGTCGCCGACATTGACCTTAACTTTGACCAGTTGGTGAAAATCCAACGCGATGGCGAGTTCGTCATTAATGCTTGCTTTCATGCCGTGCTGTCCAACGGTCACAATGGGCTTGAGTTTATGCGCTAATGCTTTAAGCTGTTTTATCTGTGATTTATCCATGTGCGGATTGTAAAGAGAACAACAAAGAATGGCGAGAAGTAAAAGTAGCGGAAGTTGGTTAAAAGAGCATTTTGATGATGAATACGTCAAACGTTCACAAAAAGAAGGCTATCGCTCGCGTGCTGTTTATAAGCTTAAAGAAATCCAGCAAAAAGATAAGCTGATCAGGCCAAACATGCAGGTGGTCGATTTAGGTGCGGCACCGGGTGGCTGGAGCCAGTATGCTGTGGAACTGGTGGGGGCAAATGGCCGGGTGGTGGCAAGTGATATTTTGCCGCTGGATCCCCTACCTTTTGTGGAGTTTATCCAGGGTGATTTCACTGAAGAAAGCGTTTTGAATGAAATTCTTGGTGTGCTGGGTCAAGACCCGGATAAATCCAGGGCCGATGTTGTAATTTCAGATATGGCCCCCAATGTTACAGGGGTAGGGAGCATTGACCAGCCACGCTCTATTTATTTGTGTGAGTTGTCGCTGGATATGGCTCGCACGGTGTTAAAACCCGGTGGTGCTTTTGTCGCCAAGGTATTTCAGGGTGATGGCTCTGATGCGTTTATGAATGATGTGAAACAAAGTTTTAAACGTGTAAAAATTCGTAAACCCAAAGCATCCAGGGCACGCAGCCGGGAAGTTTATGTGGTTGCCCAGGATTTTTATCAATGACACGTAACAGTTTTCATCATAATGTGTGATGGAATTTAGCTTGCATGGTATAATGCAGGCATCTATAGATTATTAGCGGTAAATCTGGCTTCGCTAGCTAGTTCGAAAAGAGGGTAATTTCTTGAACGATTTAAATAAAAATATCCTGATGTGGGTGGTAATCGCATTGGTTCTGGTTGCTGTTTTCAGCAAATTTAATGATGTGTCAACACACCAGTCAAACGGGATGACCTATTCTGACTTTATCAAGAAGGTTGACCAGAATGGCGTAAAAGAAGTTGAAATCAGTGGTCAAACTATCACTGGCTATACAACCAATGGTGAAAAATTTCAAACCTATGCGCCTTATAATGATCCCAAAATGGTTGATGATTTATTAGCCCATAATGTTGAAATGAAAGTGAAAGAGCCAGAAGGTCGTTCTGTGCTGGTTGATATTCTGGTTAATACCATTCCATTCTTGTTGATTATCGGCTTGTGGATTTACATCATGCGCCAGATGCAGGGTGGCGGCGGTAAAGGCGGCCCGATGTCTTTTGGTAAAAGTAAAGCCAGGATGATGACCGAAGACCAGGTCAAGGTTACATTCAATGACGTTGCAGGCTGTGAAGAAGCCAAAGAAGAAGTGTTTGAAGTTGTCGAATTTTTGCGCGACCCAAGCAAATTCCAGAAACTGGGTGGCAAAATTCCTCGTGGTGTTTTGCTGGCAGGCTCTCCCGGTACAGGTAAAACCTTGCTCGCTAAAGCAATTGCAGGCGAAGCCAAAGTACCGTTTTTTAGTATCTCCGGTTCTGACTTTGTTGAAATGTTTGTCGGTGTCGGTGCGTCGCGTGTACGTGACATGTTTGAGCAAGCCAAAAAACATGCGCCTTGTATCATTTTTATTGACGAGATTGATGCAGTTGGTCGCCAGCGTGGTGCGGGTCTTGGCGGCGGCAATGATGAGCGTGAGCAAACCCTGAACCAGTTACTGGTTGAAATGGATGGTTTTGAAGGCACCGAAGGCGTGATTGTGATCGCTGCAACCAACCGTCCTGATGTGCTTGACCCTGCCTTGCTCCGCCCAGGTCGTTTTGATCGCCAGGTCGTTGTACCACTGCCTGATGTGCGTGGTCGCGAGCAAATCTTGAAAGTCCACATGCGTAAAGTGCCGCTGGGTGATGATGTTAAGCCTGCCATATTGGCGCGTGGGACACCGGGTTTTTCCGGTGCTGATCTGGCTAACCTGGTTAACGAAGCGGCGCTGTTTGCGGCACGTGGCAACAAACGTACCGTAGGCATGGAAGAATTTGAGCAGGCCAAGGATAAAATCATGATGGGTGCTGAGCGTAAATCCATGGTGATGAATGAGAAAGAAA
>CAZPEE010000311.1:0-2570 GCA_964585525.1 uncultured Cocleimonas sp. | reverse complement strand
GCTATGACTACGATACGATGCACTATTATTTTTGGACTTAGACGTGCGTTTTTGTGGTTTTTGTCGATTGCTTCTGAATGCACTGCCATTGCTGGCTTTGCGACGTTTTTCACGTCCCGACTACCCCTCGACTTAGGGGCGACTTGAGGCCGACTTGACCCCGACTTCTTGCCGCTTGCCCCCGACCGGTTGCCATCATACCCTAACTTTTCAACATCAATCAGACCGATTAAGAAGGGTTTGCCACCTTCCCCTTCACCCTGATACAGCAGTTCATAAACAAAGCTCTGGCCGCGTCCACCTCGATGGATCAGCAGATATTCCATATCTTCAAGGCGTTTGAGATGCAGCTTTAGCTGGGTATTACCCCAGCCAACCCGTTCGCGCACGTCACGGCGGGTAAAGCGGTAATCCTTTTGCTCAATCTGCTCGGCTTTGCAGTGTTCGGCTGTCATTTGATGGATGTGGTTCAGTAATCGCCGCGTCTGCGGCGGTAGCTCGTCCAGTGTCCTGCCCAGTACTTCATGGGCTAATCGGTTGGCGGTTTCGATGTCGGCAAGTGTGGCCTCAATGTATTCGATGCGCTGGCCATTGTGGTTCACCGTTTTGGTTTCGCGCTGGTATTGATGCAGTAAAGCAATAGAACGAATTAGCGTCAGATACTTTAAGTGGTCTCTGCGGGTTCTGGTTTTGTCATCAATGAAGCTGAGTTTTTCCGCGTAAGGATTAGCGACTAAAAGGGGTTTGATGAGTCGTTGGGCGTTGCGGTGATTGTTGATGATGTGCTTTTTGTCTTCGGTTGCCAGCAAGCCTTCAAGGGTTTGCTGTTTTCTTTGCATGGCGTGGATCGCCTGAGTTTGGTAACGGGATTCATTCACGCTCAACACCAGGCAACGGTTTATCAGCTCTTCGTCGATGTCGATGGCGGTGGTGGTCAGGAACAACATCACCGGGCCTTCGACCCGGTATTCCTTGGTTTCCATATCGCCAGTGGTTTCATTCTTGCCGGTGCTGGCAATGGTGATAACCCCTTCACTCTGCAATAGCTTCAAGGCATAACTGGCTTGCTCTGCGCCTTCTTCTTCGGCGATGGCCAGTATTTTATGTTTCAGGTTGGTCTCGCCCATGTAGAACAGGCTTTGGCCGGTCATGGCCGAGTATTGCACCCGTTCTTCTTCTGGCATCAAGGCCAGGATGGCATCCATTAAAGTCGATTTACCGGCGGCACTGGTGCTCTGGATCATTACCGCCAACGGTTTGTCCAGCTTGCGGGACACGCAAGCGAGATAACCGATTAAGGTGTTGGTGGCTTCGCCAACCACGCCGCAATGCTCGAAGTCGGCCAGGATACGATTCATCAGGTCGGGGGATTTCAACAACGCCAGGGCGGCGGTTTGTTCGGATTGGGTGAGGGATATTTCAGGCTTTTCCAGGGCAAGGGTTTGCTTGATTTGTTGTTCCTGCAAAGCTTCGCATTTGAGCAAGACTTTGCCCAGATCGCCTTTGAGGATGTCGTCTTTCAGACCCAGTTCGATGCTGGCCGCTTTGATATACGCCGCTCTCTGCTTGGCGTTGTACAGTTCCAGGGCATCGACGTGGAAGGATTCATTGCGACGAACCAGCACGTTGACTTTCAACACTTCAAAGCTGAGATTTTTCTGTAAGCCACGGATGCGGTATTGCCGGTCGCCGAAGGTCATATTCACCTCGTGCTCGGATACGTCGGCCTTGATAGCATCTGCTGGTTTGGGTTGCGGACTGGCGGTGGTTGGTTCTGAGGTTGTTTCTTTAGCGGCTAAAGGATTGGATATTTCTGATTCGCTTGCAGCCTCTGCAACGGTGAGTATTTCACCCGTATCAACATCAATAATCTCATCACTATTGCTGCCAGTGTTGAGTTCTGGTGCTTCGCCTTGCCCCATCCATTGTGCAGAACGTAAAACAACACCAAGGCTTTTATTGGCTGGCGTAACCTGTAGCGCGTATTCGTTAGCATCCATGTTTTTAGGGAACAACACGCGGAAGCATTCAATACCTTCTTTGGTCAGTTTTTTTGCTAACTGTTCAGCAGCCGTATTACCCGCTTCATCACGGTCATAGGCAATCAGGATTCGCTTGATATTATGGCGTTTGAACGCGGCCAGATGATCGTCTGTAAAACCGGATGTGCCATAACTGCAAGTTACATTTCTGTAACCAGCAACCCAGAAGGTCAAGGCATCAATGAGGGATTCACACAGGATGATTTCATCTGAGGCTTGCAAAGCAACCTCATTAAACACACCCGCATGAGCACCCGGCAGGTATCCTGACACAGGGGGTAAAGGTGTTGCGGTGTTCCTTTGCGTAATTTGGCTCCCAGTAATTTACGTCCGTAAACTTCAGTGATGATGCCTTCGGGACTGATAACCGGGATCACCAGCGAGCCGCTGAAGTGTTCATGGCCGCTCTTTCTCAGGATGCCGATGTGCTGCAACTGGCCGCGTACCTCTGCCCCTGCCTTGCGATTCTTTTCCGGCAGGCGATAACCCAGGGTGCGGTTGGCGTAGCCAAGCCGGAAGGTGTCGATC
>CAZPEE010000310.1:0-2571 GCA_964585525.1 uncultured Cocleimonas sp. | reverse complement strand
GGGCAAGGATGCATAGAAATAATGGCTTTGTAACTCGGTTTCTGGCCGGTAAATCACACCAATGGCACGTTCCAGGCGTTCTGCCAGTAATTTTTTGCGGGTGATTTCCTTGAGTGGTTGCCGTAATGGTAACAAAAAGTTATCGGTAGCCACTTCGTGGCAAATACGCTCATAACTGTCGATATGTGAGGGCTGCACCTGTTTTATTTCCATCGGCCCACCCCACTCGGTGGCAGCGGCAACAGTGCCGTGGTCAGTGCCAAAACCGATGTTATAGGCCTTGTCGCCGAATGCCTGGCGTGCCAGTTGACCGATATTTAACTCACCGCGTGCACTCATCTGTGTTGCCCGTGCATCGCCAACATGTGAATTATGCTCCCAGATTACCGCTTTTGATTGTGGTCCCCTATACGCGAGAACTGCTTGCAAGGTATCAAACATATGCTGGTCACGCTGGTTCCAGGAGTTATTTTCGGCATAGTACATGGTGCGGTAATAGCGTTCGGCATTGGTTACCAGGCGGGCATTTTGCTCGGCATTAAAGAACTTCTCACCATCTGCCATTGAATATTCGAGGCGCTTTTGTAGCAGGTCTTGCAGCGTGGCAACCACATCCTGTTCACATTCCCTGTATTGTTTGGTAATGACCACCTGACCATACATGGCGGGATCATTCGCCCATGGTTTCAGGCAGCCATAGCGGACTCGCGCAACCTCTGCTGTTTTGGGATCAACTTTTTCCAGATAACTGAGAACCGCTTCAATGGAGCTAAACAGGCTATACAGATCCAAACCATAAAATCCGACCTGGTTTTCGGGTGTACTGATTTTCTCATTATGGGCTTTTAGCCAGTGGCTAAATTCCAGTACGGAATGATTGGCCCACATCCAGGTGGGGAAACGTGAAAACGGTTTGCTCTCTAGTAAAGGATCAGGTTCAGACCCATGAATATAATGATCAATATGCGCTGCATCTGGCCAGTCGGCTTCGACGGCAACAATATTAAACCCTTTTTTCTCGATTAATTCCTGGGTGATGCGGGCGCGCATGTCATAAAATTCGGCTGTGCCGTGTGAGGCTTCACCGAGCAGTACCACCCGGCTATCGCCAATACGCTCCATTAACCCGTCCAGGTTTACATCATCAATACGCGCAAAATGCTCACTGGATTGATAAATCAACTCGGGCAGGCTGGCTTCAGCTTTTTTTTCCGCGGGTTTGGTTGCAGCTTCATCTTCCCAGCCCGCCGCACCAATGAGAGGGACAAAACGAACACTGCCCAAATCTTCTTCCTGGTATTCATCTTCACTGATGCGGCGCACCCGAAGTAGTTTCTGGGTGCGCAAAGATGAGCCGACCGGAATCACCAAACGCCCACCAATGGCCAGTTGCTGTTTAAGTGTTTCCGGTACTTCCGGCCCACCTGCGGCAACAATAATGGCATCAAAAGGCGCATATTCTGGCCAACCCAGTGTGCCGTCGCCATAGAGCACTTTAATGTTTTTGTAGCCTAAATCCTCAAGTCGGGTACGTGCCGTATCGGCAAGGATTTTATGCCGTTCAATGGTATACACCTCATCCGCAATTTCGGCTAAAACTGCAGCGGCATAGCCGGAACCCGTACCCACTTCCAGCACACGTTCACCTGGTTTGAGTTCGAGCGCAGCTGTCATCAGTGCGACGATATAGGGCTGTGAAATGGTCTGGCTGGCTTCAATCGGCAGTGGCGAATCATTGTAGGCAAACTCAACCAGATCCGTAGGTACAAATTCTTCGCGGGGCACAGCGTTAACCGCATCAAGCACCGTTTGGTCATGTAACCCACGTGCGGCTAGCTGGTAATCTATCATTTGTTTTCTTAAATCTTCAAATTTAGCCATTACAAACTCCTGTTACTCACAATATCCTTAGACTGTTAAAAGTCAGGTTGGCATAATTTGTTGAAAAAAACTGTCTGCCAGGTGACATTAACCGGCATTAATTAATGTATTGATAAGTAGTTTAAATGACAGTTATCACTTGTACGGCGTTACTTTATTAAATCATATAATTGCTTAATCTCCTGTGGCCAGAGTGAGCTATCGACCGTTTCTAAAATAAGCGGAATCTCTTCAAAACGGTCGTCGTTCATAATGTATTGAAAAACATTCCAGCCCAGTTTTCCTTTTCCCAGGCTTTCATGGCGGTCTACCCTGGAGCCCAGGTCTGGCTTGGAGTCGTTTAAGTGCATTCCTCTTAACCATTTAAAACCGACGATTTTGTCAAAATCTGAAAACGTTTTTTCGCAGGCTTCTTCTGTGCGGAGGTCATAGCCTGCTACAAACGTATGGCAGGTATCCAGACAGACACCTACGCGACTTTTATCCTCTATTTGCCCGATGATGCGAGCCAGATGCTCGAACTGATAACCAAGTGCCGTGCCTTGTCCGGCTGTGTTTTCTATGACCGCGGTAACATGCGTTGTCTGGTCTAATGCCCAGTTAATGGAGTCGGCAATCCGCTTAAGACAGGCTTGTTCTGAAAGCTTGCCAAGATGCGCACCCGGATGAAAATTCAGTAACGTTAAGCCC
>CAZPEE010000309.1:0-2590 GCA_964585525.1 uncultured Cocleimonas sp. | reverse complement strand
TTCCGTTACAGTCGATTTAGATATTCAACGTTGGAATCTTGGTGCCGGTGAATCTGAAGTGATGCATCATTCTTCTGTCCTCTCTATTTTGTTATCTGTTCAGGGCAGAAGGTAACTTAAGCCGTTTCATCAAATAGCACAGACAGTCTTGCCGGATTATTTTTTCATCCAGCGTTAGCATGGCGGGCATTAAGGCTTTGGTGAGTATGATTTGCTGGTTGCGCACCACAAAATAATCATCACTGACATCCTGTTCGTGGTCATCCAGTGCTAGCAGGTTTGCATTATTTGGGGTTGTGGCAAACACGGTTTCGCCATTCAGTTCAGAGAAATTCATTTTATCCAGTTCTGGCCGGAAAAGTATGTCGGCAGTGGGATCGCTAAAGCTAAACGTATATTGCTCGGGTACTTTCACCAGTGCAACGGTTTGATAGATGTCGATGTCTTTGGCAGCCACGCCATGTGTATCCAGGTTTTCCAGGTGCAGCACGGTTTCGACGTAATCTGCGGCGTGTTCGATACCATGCGGCTGGTGGGGCTGGCCACATTCCAGAGTGATTGAAGGGCAATGTTCTGCCATCGCCATGGATTGCACGCCTTTGGGTGTTTCAAAGAAAACTACGGTGCGTGAAAATAGTGCTGCCAATTGAAAATATTGTGGTTCCAGCCGGTTGATACAGCCGTAATGCGGGTTTTTTCCGGTATTGTTGTGAATATCAATGCTGGCAAAGGGTTGCTGCTCTGCAACAATAGTGACCACTTGCTGCATCAGGCGGGTTTCTTCGCAGTCTGGGTAATCACCACCGGGCCAGACGCGGTTATAGTCTGGCTGTCCCTTAAGCCTTCGTAACCCTTCTTTGCTGGCTTTGATATTGCCGAAAAAAATAATCAGGGAGCGCGGCAGGGTGTGTTGGGGCTGGCTGTATTTTTTGAGTAATTTCTGGATTGCCAGGAAGCCAGTATCTTCGTTGGCGTGTAATAAAACGGATACAAACAGCGGGTTTTTGTGTTCACCTTCAAGGAATAGCAGGGTAGGCTGGTGAAAAACCGTGTGGATTTCCGTGCTGCTATTGATGTCCAGTAGTGCTGCTGGAATGTGGTGGATTTGATTAAGTGATAGCATTTTAGTGGTTCCAGAGATGCACGGGGATATTGCGGTGTTGGTATTGTAGATAGTCTTCAAGTAGTTGTTGTGTATTGCCCTGGGTTTTCTTTAAATGATCAATTTGCCAGATGGCACCGGTTTGACCAGAGGCGCAGCGCGCGGCAATGATGTCCAGATAATATGCTATGGAGTCTTGCGAAATTTCAAGCTGTTGTAGTCCTTTTTTCGCCCTGGGTAGTAAGTCTTCAATCATCAGTTTTTGCAAGCCTGCACCCGAATAGTGTTGATTATTCCAGTTGATTTCAGCCAGTAAGCCTTGTTTGGCAGCGTTGTAGAAGTTGTTTCGTGCTTGCTCAAAAGGCATTTTTTGGCCTTTATTTTCGGATAATTCCTCACACAGGTTTTGTGTCAAACCATAGAAGAAAGCCGCATTGGCAACCATATCAACAATGCTTGGCCCGGCTGGCAGTATGCGGTGTTCGATGCGCACATGTGGTGTGCCGTCGGTATCAAATCCAATCAGGGGACGGTTCCAGCGCCAGATAACGCCATTATGCAGGCGCAGGTGGCTAAATGCTTCGGGTTTATCATCAAACAGCATGGGTAAAAGAACGGGGAAATCCCGTACATTTTGGTCAAAACACTCACTAATGGATTGTTCAGCGTAGCCCGTTCCAAAACTGACACGTTGCAATCCGCTACCCGTATCGACGGATTGTTCAAATAAGGGAATGCGGGTTTCCTGCCAGAGCTGCTTGCCAAACAGATGCGGTGAATTGCCCGAGATTGCCATCAGTGGTGCCGATGCGATGATCGAGGCGTTGTAATAGTGATGTGCCAGTTTCCAGGGTGTTTGCAGATGAATCTGGAAAGAGGTTGTTGCGGCTTCCATCATGACCGAATCCGGGCTGATTTTGAGATGGTCTTTACCCTGGATATCAAGAGTCAGGGGGCGGTTTCCGCGTGCGTTAAGCACAATTTCGTTGAGCGCTTTGTAGCGTTTCATCGCAGACATGTTGGCAACACAGCAATCGCCTGTCTGCAAGGTGGGTAGCGTACCGATCAGCGCAATATCGGTGTTTATCTGTTTTGCTGCCTTGTCGGCATCTTGGAATACCGCTAGCAAGTCTTGCTCAAAACGCTCAAGCGCATTGCCTTTCAGTTCCAGGGGTTCATTGTTTAATTCGATGTTGAATTTTGCCAGTTCGGGTGTTGCCAATGGGTTATCAAATACTGCGAAGAACTGTTCATTGAGCGGTGCCGGGCGCATGGCTTTATCCAGCAACCAGGCTTCTATTTCAAAGCCACCGACTGGTGCATGTGATGAAAAATCACCATGATGAATTTTTTTATTTAGGAGCGTTGTTTCAGCTTTTAGTCGTTTTGCAAATTCTTCTGATTCTACTGCCGAAAAATGTGAATGATTAACTTCCTGTCCCATGAGCGTATTTTAATCTATATTGTCATGACAAAGTATATTATTTC
>CAZPEE010000308.1:0-2591 GCA_964585525.1 uncultured Cocleimonas sp. | reverse complement strand
TATCGAAACGTAATCCACGTCGTTGCAATATACTTAACCCCTTTTTTAACCACGCCAGCACGGTGTTCATGCGTCCAGAACGGCGGGAATAGCATCAGTTTCCCTTTCTCTGGTATGACACTGGCATCCTGAAAAATAAAATCAGTAGTTCCACCCTCTTCCACATCGTTTAAATACCACAGCGCAACCAACTGACGTGGAGCCAGCGTTTTATTATCTGCATCCACATGCCAGTGGTAATACTCGCCCTCACGGTAGCGTTGCAGGTTGTAACCCATATCCTTAAAACGGCTCATGTCTGAGAAATAGGGATGGATTTCCTTAAATTCTTTGAGCGCCATAGCCAGTGAACGGAACAGGTTATTATCCACATCTTTCCAGTGTTCCTTGCCACTGGCAATCAAGTCTGTCGTTTTTTTAAGGCTACTGTTACTGTTCATCGCAGCGCCAACCCGGCCTTCGTATTGATCTGACTCATTGGCTTCAAAACGTGCCACGATGTCATCACAGATAAAATCAGGCAACGCTGCTTTTTTTTCAAAAATAAAACTATGGGGTTTGATTTCGTTCATATTTGTTCCTTAATCTTGCCCGGTGATTGCAAAGTTAGCACGTAATTCGGGAATATTCACGGACTGCATCTGTACTGTTATCGTTTGGTCCAGCTCAAGGTTTTTTTTGCGCCGCAATTTAGTCTCTAAAGCCAGTTTCGGCAATATCACCGTTGTTTTACGTTCATCCTGCATCACGACTACGGCTTCGCCTTGCCATTTTTTGTCAGGCGAACTTTGTTGCTTTAAATATAGCAATGTCCAATGCTGCCTGGAATAACGTTCTGCCTTGCGTGCGGCAAGGGAGGCCTCATCAGCAAGGCCGATACGCTCGACCAGCGGCTCGTGTTCGATAAGCGGCTGACCCGTCAGGAATGCCCTGAGTTGTTGATGCACAATCAAGTCAAGGTAACGCCTGATCGGGCTGGTAACACGGGTATAAGCAGGCAACCCCAAGCCAAAATGCGGTGCGGCTTCGGTGGCATGTCGCGATGCTTTAAAACAGCGTCGATAAGCATAGTGCCCAGACAGGGTTTGCGGGTGTTGTATGACTTCCGGTTCGCCCTGGTAGGCATAGGGAATCGGAATATTATTGTCACTGGCAAAGCGGGCAATGGCTTCGCCTGCTGCCAGCATGGCTTCGGTGACTAGCTGGCGACTACCACCCCGACCGTAGGGCTTTATGAAGATTTTACCGTCTTTGACCGATATATTTACTTCAGGCAGTTCCAGCATGGCTGCGTTATTTTTGATACGCCGCCTATGGTAACGGTCTGTTACAGCTTTTAATTCAGAAAAGGTGCTGTCCAGTTCCTCGTCTGCTTTGTCGTAAGTAGTTCTTGTCACCTGAATGGTAGAAAAACAGACCTCAATATTGTCCAGTTCGCCATTTTCAGCAATGTGAAAACCAACGGATAAAGCCTGGCTGGTATCATGTAAACCAAGCCCTAGCTGCGCGGTGATAGCGGGGGGTAGCATGTGAATCGTCTGATCAGGCAAATACAGGTTAGTACCACGTGAACGTGCCTCTATATCCAACCCGGAACCGGGTGATACGATGGATGACACATCGGCGATATGCACCCACAGGCGATCTCCTTCCAGCGATATGGCATCATCAGGGTCTTGATTACCGACATCATCTATTGCCCAGGCTTGCAGGTGTTGCAAATCGCGGCGTTCGGTATCGACAGGCTCGGGTATGGCAAGCTCCGGGTTATTCAGGGTAACACCCATGCGGCGTGGCCAGGGGTTATATTGTTCGGCCCAATAGCCCAGTTTGAGAAGCAGTGCATGGGCGGTTTCCTTATTCTCGTGGATACCCGCCGCTTTAAGTAAGCGACTGTTTTCACGTTCACCACAGGCCAGTTGTTCTACTTCGACAAGCTGGGGGTAATCGGCATCTTCAATCTTGCCACTTTTAAGCCGCGCTACCAGTGAATCCCAGTTTTCTTTTTGTTGCTGTTTTTCCTCACGTTTCGCCTTTTCAGTGTCAATCACATCCCGCGGACGCGCCTTGATCAAACCGGTTCTGAATGGTTCTGCCCGGTTTTCCTCGTCATCAATGTCAAAATAAAGACCATCCATAACCAGCATCCAGCTGGACCACGCACTTTGCGGGGTAAATTCGCCATACAGAAACTCTGCAAGTTCCTCTAGTGATACGCTTTCACCTTCCAGTAATTCTAGCGTTTCATCCAAAGTATCCAGCGATTCGGGCAATGCCATATCCAGTGCAGTAACATCATGAACCGGCCCCGGATGGAGTAACTTAATATCTTTATCGCGCACCCTCTTGGTGGTTTTAAAGAAGTTAATGGCAATCTTGTCTGTCACCCCTTCAACGATTGCTGCTTTACTTTTGTAATAGACCAGTGCGCCTTTTTTAACATCTGACATGGATATTTTTTACTTAGAATAAGAGTCGAATATGATAGCGCATATAAACCCTCAAACGAGCCTAATTGTGGCTAAACACAATGGTTTTTTTAACCATATCCAATAACAACAGTGTCACGCTGGGCTTGGAACCTTATTAAG
>CAZPEE010000307.1:0-2602 GCA_964585525.1 uncultured Cocleimonas sp. | reverse complement strand
TATTTGAGGAGAAAGAGAAACAGATAAAACTCTGGCAGGAAATAAATGGAAACCACCTCACCCAATACAAAGACCTGATGGAACTGATCGAGCTGCATTTCCTCGGTCAGCAAACCAAATCCAGCGGCCAGCCTTCAACCAACGACCAAGACCAGCAGGAGGAACATCATGGCTAAGGATTATTATCACCTTCAAATCACCATCAAACTGCTGGAAGACCTGCACTCCGGCACCGGCACCGGCAACGGCATTGTCGATGCAGTACAGGCGCGCAATGAAGCGGGCATTCCCATCATAGACCGGCATCATTTTCGCGGTGTGCTACGGGATAATGCCCTGCGCCTTGCCAAACTCGGGGCAATAACTAACAACATTGTCACCTCACTGTTTGGCGAAAGTGGGGGGAAACAGCGCAAGCTGGACTGCTCCTCACTGATTGCCGAGAAAAAAGACTGTCTGATTCACTGGGAAAGCACGGCACGGCAAAAAAACTCACGCTGCCCCGAAGATAACAGCCTGCGCCGCATCGAATATATCCACGCAGGAACCAGGCTGTCAGGAACGATCACCATCAGGGGTTTCAGTGCAGAAGAAGAAACCGCTCTCAACAAAATACTCAGGTTCACCACCCGACTGGGTGCTGAGCGCACCCGTGGCAGCGGTCAGTTTACGCTCCAGGACGACCCCATTACACAACGCTCGGCAGATGCACTCGAAATCACCCCAGACACACAAAAAATCAGAATCCTGCTCAAAAACACCGAGCCACTGACCATCCCCACCAGCGGATATGCTGGCAATACCATACACAGCGAATCCCATATCCCAGGGCGCACCCTGTTTGCTGCCTTGTGCCAGCGGGCGCACCAGAAAGGCGGGGATGACGCACTGAAAAAACTCTTTAATGAAGGTTTGATCATTCACAACGCCTACCCCCTGCCAGAGGACTATGAAACACAGGCGCTGGACAAACTGCTGAGTATTCCCATGCCCCACGCCATTCACGCCGTAAAACAACCGGCGGCAGAAGAAGAACAGGCGCTACGTTGGCCACACTGGGCAAGTACACAGGCAGACAACACCCCGGAACTGGATGACATCAAAGATATTAACCTCCTACATGCCAATACCGACAATAAAACCGAGCGACCCAAAGGCGAGATGTATCTGATTCAGGATGAACAGGGAAAATGGCGGCGTTACGTTCAGCCCATGAGCATACGCATGCGTAACCGGCGAGGCGACCCCTTCACTAGCTTGACCCGCAAGGATACCGAACTATTCTCCGAGCAACGCATACCCGCCAATACCCACTTCCTGCTGGATATCGAATGCCAGGATAACGATTTGCTGAAAAGCATTATCGGCTACCTGCAACAACCCGTGTTTATCGGGCGAAGCAAAGCCCCAGTCAAGGTGGTGGATGCGGTTGCAGTAAACCACGAAACTCATAGCCATAACAACACGGAGTTTACCCTAATTGCCACCAGCGACTGGATACTGCGCGGTGAAAACCTTGGCTACCTGACACAGCTAGATAAAGACACCCTGGGTAATGCACTTGGAGTCAAAATTGAAGAGCTAAAAGCCAGCTATCAGGAAAGCGAACAGCAAGGCAGCTTCAACTATGCCAGTGGCTTACCCTACCACCCGTTTTATGTCATCAAACGTGGTAGCAGTTTCAAGTTAAGCCTCGCGCCCAATACCAAACGGGATGGACTCAATCATCCCATAGGCGAACGTACACGGGAGGGTTATGGGCAGTATGAAGTTGATTTACCCATCAAATTACAAGAAAAAGCCAGGGAAAAAGAAGCAGAATATCAGCAACAAATAAAAGCGCAGGAAGAAGCTGAACAAGCAGCCAAAGAAGCACAAAAACAGCATCTTATGGAACCAGTTAAAACAATAATCAATGATGCCAACAATAGATTTCCCAATGAACAACAATGGAATAAACTGATTGACAGGTTTAAACAAATGCCAGCTAATGTCGATAATCAGTTAAAACTATCACAATTTGCCCGTGGTTTACTGGGAAAACCATGTTACGCCTCTCTGGGGGGATTAAATCTGGCAAAAGCACTGTATGAAGCATCCCAGGAAGAATCACATCTTGCCAATCCTGATACTGTAGTGCTGTTTTTAGAGCTATTAAAAGAGGAGGCACAATCATGAGCGACACAGCCACAGCCAAAAACTACAAACTCCTCATCCACGCCGTCCTCGAACAACAAGGCAGTTTTAGCACGGGTGGCAACCGTTTTCGGGAACGCGATGCCAACCTCGACCATGTGATCGCCAAAAATGGCGAGGGCGAATACACCCTGCGCGGCACAGGGCTTGCCGGGGCATTGATTGCCACGGCAAGAACCCTTTACCCAGACCTGCCCAAAGCCATCAGCGAGGGCAGCCCACAGCAACAGGACAAAGGCACGGATGATTCACCGCGCATGAATGAATCACTCTGGCTATTCCACCACGCGCATCCGCTCAATACGCACGAGTATAGCGAAATCCGCGACAATGTAGCGATTCGCCAGAAAACCGGCGCGGCAAAAGACAGCGCCAAATTTGATGCCGAAACACTGCCTGCTGGCAC
>CAZPEE010000306.1:0-2667 GCA_964585525.1 uncultured Cocleimonas sp. | reverse complement strand
TAAAACAGGTTAACTTAACCCGTACTTAATTTGTTTGTTTTTTGTGCGCATTACGAATTGTTTCACCCAGAATCTTGAATTCTTCTTCGCGGGCGCTACCTTTACGCCAGGCCAGGCCTATTTCGCGGTAGCTTTTTTCATCAAGTGGATAGGTTTTAATATCCGTGTTGGCAAGTAAGGATGAGTCCTTTGCCATTTCGGTCAGGTAGGTAATGCCAATATCAGAATCAACCATGCTCACCAGGGTCAATAAGCTGCTGGCAGCAAAACGGCTCACGGTATCCTGGTTCCGGATTTTGCAGGCAGAGAGTGCATGGTCACGCAGGCAGTGACCATCTTCCAGTAATAGCACGCTTTCCTTGGGGAGCTTGGCAAGTGAATAGTTTTGCGGATTAATCAAGTTGCTGTTTTTATGGCAAGCCAGTGAGAACTGGTCTTTATATAAAGGCATGATTTCAACATTGCTGAGCTTATAGGGGAGTGCGATCAGGATCAGGTCTAATTCGCCCTCAATCAATAAATTATGTAGTTTTTTGGTCGTGTCTTCACGTAAATATAATTTAAGCTCGGGAAATTGTTCGCGCAGGTTTGGTACTAAGGTTGGTAATACAAAGGGCGCAATAGTGGGTATTACGCCCAGGTTCAAGCGGCCAGTGAGTGGTTTTTGATTGCTGTGAGCCAGTTCTGCCAGATACTCTATATCACGCAAGCAAAGGCGTGCATGGTTGGCAATTTCCCTGCCAGTTCGTGTGATAGTGACGCTTTTATTGGTGCGGTCAACCAGTTGCGCGCCTAAATGTATTTCCAGTTCTTTGATGGCAACACTAAAAGCCGATTGTGAAACAAAGCAGGCTTTTGCAGCATTGCCGAAATGTTGGTGTTTTTCCAGGGCGATAAAATAGCGGAGTTGTTTTATGGTGGGCAGTTTCATTGGCTCACTATAATCTATTTAATCGAATGTAACAATAATAACAATGTATTTTACAGGATATTAATTATCCCCTATCATGCGCTCATCTTTAATCAATTACACAAATCAATTACACATGAGGAAATTAAAAAATGTCATTTGCAAATAAAGAGGGGCAAAGTATCCCAAATGTTACTTTTCACACACGTCAAAACAATGAGTGGGTTGATGTGACAACTGATGAATTATTTAAGGGTAAAACGGTCGTGGTTTTTGCCCTGCCCGGTGCTTTCACACCAACCTGTTCATCGGCACATGTGCCGCGCTACAATCAATTGTTGCCTGCATTTAAAGCGAACGGTGTTGATGATGTCATTTGTATCTCAGTCAATGATACGTTTGTCATGAATGAATGGCAGGAAGACCAGGGCGCGATGGATATAACCTTTATGCCTGATGGAAATGGTGAATTCTCTGAAGGGATGGGAATGCTGGTTGATAAATCGGATCTGGGTTTTGGCAAGCGCTCCTGGCGCTACTCCATGCTGGTAAAAGACGGCGTGGTGGAAAAAATGTTCATTGAGGCCGACGTTGAAGGCGACCCGTTTGATGTCTCTGATGCGGATACCATGCTTCACTATATTGCGCCCAATGCCGAAATACCCGCAAGCGTTACGGTAATGAGTCGTAAAGGCTGCCCTTTCTGTGCAAAAGCAAAGAAAATGCTGGATGATGCCGGAATGGAATATGAAGAATTACTGATGGGGCGTGATTACACTGACCGCAGTTTGCGTGCGGTGGTAGGCTCCTCTTCAGTGCCGCAGGTCTTTATCAATGGTGATCATGTTGGTGGATCGACCGATTTAGCCGACTGGTTAAAATCTTAAACCTGATTCGGGTTAAACACCAAATTAGTCCAAATGTACAGGTGCGGGATGAGTTTCGTACTTGTACAATGGAGACTCTTTTTTAAAAATACTCAAAAAAGAAAAAGGATAGAACATGAGCAAACATTACGACCTAATATCCATCGGCGCTGGTAGCGGCGGATTATCCATTGCAGAACGCGCTGCATCCTACGGCGCTAAAACAGCGGTTATCGAAGCCAGTGAGCTGGGTGGAACCTGTGTGAATGTGGGTTGCGTCCCCAAGAAAGTCATGTGGTATGCAGCAGGTGTGGCACAGGGTTTGAAAAATGCCCAGGATTACGGTTTTAATGTTGACCTGGATGGCGATGCTGGCGAATTAAATTGGGAAAAGCTCGTCATGAAGCGCGAAAACTTCATCGGCGGCATCCTGGATTGGTATGACGGCTATATGGGTGAAGCGGGCGTTGATGTGATTCACGGCTATGGCAGATTCATCAATAATAATACGATTTCTGTCAATGGCGAAGCCTATACAGCAGATAATATTGTCATCGCCACAGGTGGTCGTCCAATTATTCCGGACGATATAGAAGGCGCACGCCTTGGCATAGATTCAGATGGCTTCTTCCAGGATCTGGATGAAGTCCAGCCGCAAAAAGTCGTGGTTGTTGGCGGTGGCTACATCGCCCTGGAACTTGCCATGCTCATGGATGGCTTAGGCTCGGATGTTTCCGTGTTGCACCAAGGCTGGCCAGTGCTGGAAGGCTTTGATTCAACCATCCAGAAAGCATTACGCAAACAAATGGAAGATGATGGCATCAGCCTTTATGACAATGAAATCATCACCAAAGTAGAGCTGCAAGAAAACAGCACAGAAGAGAAAAGGCT
>CAZPEE010000305.1:0-2690 GCA_964585525.1 uncultured Cocleimonas sp. | reverse complement strand
TGTTCAAACGGGATGGCGTTTTCTTTTTGACTGGCTGTGTCCTGGAAAGGTAGCAGTGTACAAGCCTGCTTGTTGACCGCCTTGTTGATGCGCCCCTGTATCAAGGTGTAGCCTGATTGTTTGGGCCGAGCTAAAACTGACAACTCTCACAAATATAACAAGGCTGGCCGCCTGTAGTCTTTTTAGTGATGGTTGTTCCGCATCGGTAACAGGGCAAACCATCCCGGCGGAACACCCAGAAACGGGCATCTTCCAGCGCCACACCCTGAGCGAGCAAGGTTTCAACCACATCAAGATCATGGGTAATACTTTCTGTTTGATAAGACTGGCGTGGCAGTCGGAGTATTGCTTCTGCGAGTATCTTGATTTGTAGCTGGCTAAGCTCAGCAGGTTTTTTAATGGGCAGAATGCCCGAAACGAAAAGCACCTCGCAGCGCAAATAATTGCCTAATCCTGCCAGGAAAGATTGTTCGGTTAAAAAGCCTCCGAGCTGTCGATTCAGGTATTTTGAGGATAAAAGTCGATCAATGACATAATCTACCGTGGTTTCAGGATCAAGCACATCCTTGCCCACTTTTCTGATAAACGGGTGCTCAAGTAGCTGCTGGTCGTTGAAAACGTCAATATCTGAAGCACTGTAGAGCAACGCCCATTGATCTTGCGTGTGAATCGCAAGGCGAAGCTGACGGTTAGTTGTGGGAACCTGGTTTGGTTGACAAATCACCCAGCGTCCATAAAGCTGGTTGTGGGTGTAGATATTTAAACCTTCGGGATGGTTGCTTGAGTCAAAGCGCGTGACCATCGCTTTGCCATAGGTATCAATGCGCTTCACCCTGGTAGCAGAAAATTTGGATTGATGTTTTTTTAGGTGCGGCTGACCAAACGTGACCTTGAGAATCGGTTTGTTGCTAAGCGCTTGCTCGACTTTGTCAGCGGCTTTGCGTATTTCGGGACCTTCAGGCATGTTTTTTTATATTATTTTACCGCGAAGGATGCGAAAGAATATATCCTGGGTCTTCGTGTGCTTCGTGGTAAAACTTCTTTCTGCTCATATCACTTTAGAAAAACTCTGCCCTTCGCCTTGTGCCCGTTGTTGCCGCAAATGCTCATCAAACACCATGCAAATATTACGGATCAGCATGCGGCCACTGGGACTTACCTGGATTTCTTTTTCTGATACCGTTAATAAATCATCAGCTTGCATAGCTTTTAGTTCTTCCAGTTCAGTCGCAAAGTAATCGTTAAAATCAATACCGTATTGTTTTTCAATCGTGGCAAAATCCAGTTTGAAATGGCAGCTCAACTGCTGGATGATGGTGCGACGAATCATATCATCGTCAGTTAATGATAAGCCCCTAATAATCGGTAACTTTCCGGCATTAATTGCGGCGTAATAACCATCAATATCTTTTTCATTCTGGCTGTAACTACCCGCAACGCTACTAATAGAACTCACACCCATGGCAATCAGGTCGCATTCTGCATGGGTCGTATAACCCTGGAAATTACGGTGCAGGCTGCCTTGTGCCTGGGCTATCGCAAGCTCATCATCCGGCTTGGCAAAATGATCCATACCGATGTACTCATAACCCGCGTTGGTCAGCGTTTCGATACTTTGTTGCAATATATCCAGCTTGGCTTCTGCGCTGGGTAACTCATCCGCATTAATGCGCCGTTGTGGCTTAAAAATATGCGGAAGATGCGCGTAATTAAAAATCGACATGCGATCCGGGTTCATCTGAATCGCTGTTTGTAAGGTTTCGGCAAAACCTTCCACCGTTTGCAGTGGCAAGCCGTAAATCAAATCAAGGCTGACCGATTGTGCATTGTTTTCCCGGCAGGCATCAATAATCGCCTGGGTATCTTTAATTGGCTGAATGCGGTTGACTGCTTTTTGCACTTTCTCATCCACATCCTGTACGCCGAGGCTAAAGCGGTTAAAACCGACATCACGAAGCAGTTTGATGGTGTCTTTGCTCACGCTACGCGGATCAATCTCGATCGAATAATCACCCGAATCATCATCCAGCAATGTGAATGATTTGCGCGTGTACGCCATCAACTCTGCAATTTCATCATGGTTTAAAAAGGTCGGTGTACCGCCTCCCCAGTGCAGTTGTTCAACCACGCGGGAGCTATCAAACAGCTCTTTTTGCATGTCCATTTCACGGTAAAGATATTGCAGGTAAGTCGCTGTTTTGGAGTAATCCTTGGTCGCAATCTTGTTGCAGGCGCAATAAAAACAAATGGTATCGCAAAACGGGATATGGAAATAGAGGGATAAGGGGCCGCCTGCCGTGTTACTTTGCCCGGCATGTTTTTTAAAATCATCTTGTGTAAAGTCAGGTGTAAAAGAAACAGCAGTGGGGTAGGAGGTGTAACGTGGACCTGATTTGTCGTAGCGTTTAATCAGGTCGGCATCAAATTTTATCTTCATGGGTATTTTTTTCTGCGATTCGGCTATCAGACACATTCTCTGTCAGCGGGGTTTCAACAGCCTCAGCAGCGAGTCTTACCTTTTCCGCATTTTCAGCTTGTAATTTCTCATCATTATATTTCATTAATTGTAGCGTGAGGTAAATTTTTGCCGGAACCGAAATAAAAAGCCCGCCCGCGATAAAACCCGCAATGGTAAAAATACCATCTGTACCCTTAGTGGTTACAGTGTCAGAAAATACAATAATGGATAT
>CAZPEE010000304.1:0-2693 GCA_964585525.1 uncultured Cocleimonas sp. | reverse complement strand
CTGAAAAACCGCCACCAGGCTGTCGCCAGCCTGATCCAAAACTATACCTACGAAACGCTACACGATTCACTACGTCATATTGGTGATATTGAGCGCATCATTTCACGCATCGCGTTGGGTTCTGCGCGTCCGCGAGATTTATCCACCTTACGCGATTCGCTCAAAACCATACCCCAATTACATACTGCTTTAAGCGACATTGATAATCCACATATCCAGCATTTGCACCAACAGATCAACACCCACGATGAGTTACTTCGCTTGCTGGACAAGGCGGTTATCGAAAACCCGCCCGTGCTCATCCGTGACGGTGGCGTCATCGCAGAGGGCTACGATGCAGAACTGGACGAGTTGAGAAACCTGAGCAAAAATTCTGACCAGTACCTGCTGGACCTTGAAACCCGCGAAAAAGAACGCACCGGCATTGCCAGCTTGAAGGTTGCCTATAACCGCGTGCATGGTTTTTACATCGAAATACCACGCACCCATTCCAGCGACGTACCACCAGAATACTTGCGCAGGCAAACCCTGAAAGCAGCCGAACGCTTTATTTTACCCGAACTCAAAGAATTTGAAGATAAGGTCTTGTCCGCACGCGAACGCTCGCTGGCGCGTGAAAAAGCACTTTACGAAGCCCTGCTTGAAACACTCGCCGAACACATCCTGCCACTGCGCGAAACCGCACAAACCATTGCCGAACTGGATGTACTTGCCAACTTCGCCGAACGTGCCGTAATCAACAATTACAATTGCCCAACGCTCACCGATAAAGCAGGCGTAACCATCATTGCCGGACGGCATCCTGTGGTTGAAAAAACACTGGATGATCCTTTCGTACCCAACGATTTAATCATGGACAGCAGGCGCAGAATGCTGATGATAACCGGCCCCAACATGGGCGGAAAATCGACCTATATGCGGCAAATTACTCTGATCGTTTTGATGGCGCACATCGGCTGTTACGTCCCTGCAGAATCTGCCGAAATCGGCCCGATTGACCGGATTTTCACCCGCATCGGCGCACATGATGATCTAAGCACTGGCCGCTCCACTTTCATGGTCGAAATGACCGAAGCTGCCAATATACTCAACAACGCCACCGCCCATTCACTGGTGCTGATGGACGAGATTGGACGCGGCACCAGCACCTTCGACGGGCTTTCACTCGCATGGGCATTTGCCGAGTTCCTGGCCACCCAAAAACAAGCCTTCACCCTGTTCGCAACCCACTATTTTGAACTCACCAGTCTGCCGGAAAAAATCAGCACCATCGCCAATGTCCACATCAACGCTGTTGAACATGGTGACAAAATCGTTTTTTTGCACAGCGTAAAAGACGGCCCCGCCAACCAGAGCTACGGATTGCAGGTCGCACAACTGGCAGGTGTACCCAAAAACGTAATCGAACAAGCCCGTAAAAAACTCAACCAACTCGAACAAGACGCAAGGCAAGCGCCACAACAAGGCCAAACACTGGCGCTCAACTTAGGCTTTAGCGAGGAGCACGACGAAACCGCCGAAGAAGTCAAAAATGCACTGGAGGCGATTGAGCCGGATGAGTTAACGCCACGGCAAGCACTGGATGCGCTGTATCATCTGCAAGGTCTACTGAAAAAATATTAAGCAACTGTTCACTTTCAAACACTTATACTCCCACTATAAATTTTATCAATAAATAAATAGAGAGAAAAAGCTATGGAACAAGCAAATCCTTATGCAACACCAAATGCCACGGTTGGCGATTTTCAGCAAGAAGAAGGTTTTGGCGATATAAAAGTACTGACCAGCAAAGGCAGGATGGGTCGCCTCCGCTTCTTTTATTATAATTTGCTAGTGGGGCTTATCGGCATGGTTTTAATCATGTTAGGCTCCATGGCATTTGGCATAAGCCCAATACTCGGTGGCATTATTGTTGCCGCCATTTATATTGCAATCATCGTGATTAGTATTTTTTTAACCATTCAGCGTTGCCATGATTTAAATAAAAGTGGTTGGTGGGCGCTCCTGCTATTAGTACCCTTTGCAATATTCTACTTTTACTTCTTTCCTGGCACAAAAGGATCAAATCGCTTCGGTTTAATGCCTCCACCGAATAGCAAAGGCCTTATTATCGGTTCAATTTTATTACCACTAGCCATGTTTATCCTGATGGGGATATTAGCCTCAATTGCACTTCCAGCCTATCAGGACTATGTACTCAAAGCACAACACGCACAAATGCAACAATCACAATAGTTTTTATTGAAACCACATATCAAAGAAGACTCCCGGTTTAAAATTGGTAGTGTAATTGTTAGATAATGCTGTGGTTCAACGAATGTAGCTTGGCGCTGAGGAATGAAGCCCAAGCTACCGCGCTTTTCTTCTTATTAGTTCTTATTATTATTAAAAATATAATAACCAAACAACTATTATGTTTTTATAAATAAAAATATAATAGTTGTTCTTATTATTATGAATTTATGTTAATATTAATAATAAGATAAACAGCAAGTCCAAAAACGTGAAAAAATTCAAATCTGGGAAACCTGTCCAACAATCAAATTATAAAAGCTTCCAGCCAAATACGCTAAACCATGCCTGGCATCTGGATGATATGGAGCTTGTACAGCTACTAGGTCAGGCAGATAGAGCTGTAGGCAGGCTGGATATGTATTCCGAATACATTCCAAACATTGACCTTTTTATCCGTA
>CAZPEE010000303.1:0-2695 GCA_964585525.1 uncultured Cocleimonas sp. | reverse complement strand
ATTACCCATAACTATAAATAAAGGAAAGGAGACCATGTAAGCCATTACCATAGTAAATTGAATTTTTATTGCTTTAATTGGTAGCATTGAGCTCTTCTTGCAATATTGACAAACGGCAGATAACCGAATATAGCTAAAAATATTTGTAATACTGACTAATAACCGAGAAAAGAAAGAAATTCCTTTTTTTTTACAATATGGGCATTTAGATTTCATTGAAATAGTCGGCCTATCCTTCTTAAGGTATTCATGACTTCCCATATTTTCCCTAATGCTTCTATTGTTTTATCCATAGAAAAAAAACCATACAACCCACAGATAAGAGAAAGTATAGTAGCAACACTAAAATAAATAAATTGGCTCATTTCGATGCCCGGTAACTTAGAGATAGAATAAACTGTTAGTAATCCAGTAAAAAAGCCAAGCCCTGAAACCAATAATGCTATTAATAAACGTTCCATAAAAATCCACATTTTTAAAGATTTAGTAATTATTATAATAATAGCAACAACAGTTTGAACATAAACTGAATTTAGTTGTACTATGGACGTAATCTGTGACAGCCATCAAATAGTGGTAGAAAAACAGCGATGAACGGTTGATTATGAATAAAATAGCCTTCGGGAAAACTAGCCCTTTATCAGTACTTTAATAACATGTAGATCGTTGAGTACCACGGCGGAGGAAGCTGAAAAGAGCCTTGTTTCTTCATTTTCTCTGCGCCCCCTGTGTACTCTGCGTTTACATGGCTGTGGACACCCATATTTTCCGGGTCGCCAACCGCACCGGAATTGCCAAAGGAAAAACGGTTCTGGAGGTAGAGAAAAAATTACTCAAAGTGATCCCAAAGGAATTCATGGTCGATGCGCATCACTGGATGATTCTGCATGGCCGCTATATTTGTGTTGCCCGCAAGCCTAAATGCGCAGCCTGCCTGATCAGTGACCTGTGCGAGTACAAGGAAAAGAACCTGTAAATTTAACCTCAATAGACTATATTTATGGTGACCCGATGTTGTTAAAAACAAGGAGGAAGCCATGTCCCGGCCAAATGTCTGCACCTACGAAGAAGTCATTGAGCAAGATTCTGATGCGATTGATTTTTCTTGCGATCCCGAATTTAATGATCAGCGCATACTGGCTGAAGGTGATTCCTGGTTTACCATTGGTGGCCACACGCTGAAAAATCCCTGGTTTTCCAATATACTATTTTCACTGCGTTTCAGACAAACCACACTTATCCTGAACCTTGCACAACCTGGTGATACCATCAAACACATCTCCGCAATGCCTAAAGATTTTTCTTTTAAATTTGCAATTGAACAGCATGACAGCTATCCCTGGGATGCCATTTTGCTTAGCGGTGGCGGCAACGATTTGATTGATAAAGCGCATACGCTAATCATGGATAAGCTGGAACGGGGCAACAAGCCCATCAACAAGCCAGAAGATTATTGCAAGTCTTTTGCTGTTGACCATTTCATGCAGAATATCGGCCACCACTTCGAACGCCTGGCAAGAATGCGCGGGCGGCATAACATTCCCATCGTGGTTCATACCTATGATTACCCTACACCCAGAAATGCACCCGCACGTTTTTTAGGCTTCAAACTGGGCCCCTGGCTGTACAAAGCCATGGTACAGGCCGAAATACCCAAAAAAGACTGGCAAGGCATTAGTGATTATTTGTTTAACCGCCTCGCTGACCACATGCTGACCTTGCCAGCCCAAATCCCTGACTTCCATGTAGTAGATACCCGCAGAACACTGATCTGTGCAAAATTAAACAGCAAAGGCAATAGCGGAGACTGGCTAAATGAAATCCACCCCAACCACCAAGGTTACAAAAAAATTGCACATAAAATTGAAACCAAATTAAATCAGGTTTGTGGGATTTCTTAATCATGGCTTGTTTCTGCTATATTGGTATTTTCATCATGACAAATTCATAAAAAAGATGCCTTCAACAGACCGTGACCAGCTTCGCCAGTTCTATTGTGATAGTTGGCAAAAGCACCTTAAACAAAAAGAAGCACTCAGCCCGCTTGAGCAACAAATCGTTGCTGTTATCAAGGAGCATCCTGAATACCATGCGTTACTGGAAAATAAAGACGCCAGCATCCAGGCGGATTATCTGCCTGAAATGGGTGATACCAACCCCTTTTTGCACATGGGCATGCACCTTGGCCTGCGCGACCAGGTCAGTACCAACCGGCCCACAGGCATTGCTGAACTTTATCAGACCCTGGTTACCCTAAAAGGTATACACGATGCTGAACACCAGATGATGGAATGTCTGGCAGAAATGATCTGGCAGGCGCAACAGAATCAAACAGTTCCTGATGAAACTGCCTATATGGATTGTTTGAAGAAGCTCAACAGTAACAAACGGTAAACCCCATGAAAAAACGATTACTCAACCTATTCTTAACAACAGCAGCCATAGTAACACTCAGCGCTTGTTCGACAACCAACACAAACACCCGAGTGGATAAAAAAGGGACACAAACCGGCACAGTGCTTGCGATAAAATCCACTTACATCAAACCAGAAACATTACATCCCAGCGTCGGCGTTTCAATTGGTAGCGGTGGCTATCGTGGTATCTATGGTGGTTTTGATGTCGGCAATGTGGTTCGCGCAGCACGCGATGCCAATCACCCCAATTACCGACAAATCATTACGGTTCAGCAATC
>CAZPEE010000302.1:0-2720 GCA_964585525.1 uncultured Cocleimonas sp. | reverse complement strand
TTCAGGTTCAGGCGAAGATAAGCCTGGCTAATCCCAAATCACATCATCCAGGCTGAGTTGATCATTATTTTTATCGGAACAATCCATCAAGGCCTGGTATAACGCATCCTGTTCCAGGATATAGTGTTCGCCATTTTCCTTTTGCACATAAGCGGCCCAGGGTACAAACTCACTCAGGGGGAAATGCTGGCCACTTTCTGGCGAGTAATCAATATTCAAACCCGCCAGGTAGATCAGGTTGCGGCCATGATAGCTTTCTTCCCGGACAATGCTGCGGTAAGCCTTGTCAAATTCAATTTGCACATTGATCTCGGCAGCACTGAGCATCGGGTTACCAGAGGTCACAACCCAGGGCATATATTCATGCAGGTTTTGCTGCATGCGGTTGAAATCAGCAACATCCCGCCGAAAATGGAACAAGGTAGGCTGCAAGTTCTTGGCGATAGGTTCCGGCTTCTCTGTCGGCCACTCAAAATCATCCTGTTTTAAAAAACTGATCAGCGCCCTCGAAGCCGGATATACCCGGGAGGTACTTAATATGCGAAGTGGCTTGACGATCAATCCTGTATTCTTGTCATGCGCTATTAATTGTTCCAGTTCAATAATAATACCTTCCTGGTAATCACCATCCATCAACTCCTTGTCGATGATAATACGGTACTGGTCTTCCTCCACCCGTTGCAACAGGATATTTTCCTGTGCAAATTCATATTCTTCCAGATACCATTCCAGTGTGGAGTGGATTTTCCCACAATTTGGGGAGAAATGCTGATCTTCTGTTTGTAAACGCCGATAGCGTCCAAAGCGTTGCGTTTTCGGCTCATATCCCACATGGCTTGCCTGAAGAATCACCAGGTCCTTGCCGTGGTGGGAATATGGCGCATGACGGCCATGTGCCATGATGCCACCAACCAGGCCATGGTCAAAAGGGAACGCAGCAAAATGTTTACTCATTAAAATGATGGGTAATCCCTGGGATTCATCCGAACAAAAAGCACGCGAAGGCACAATTTTACCCGGTTCCATGCCCTGTTTTTTACAAAAGTTGTAAAGCCTTGCCATGAATTTGTGGTACACAATGGTGCGGTCCTCGATTTGGAAGTCACCGAGTATGGAACGTAGTTTAAGGTTTTTTATCATTGTTAATTATGTCTGATTAAGTCCGGGTTATTTATAATAGGCTTTGATGGCTCGCCCGATGCGCTCCAGTGTATCGGTAAAAACAGCATCATCTTCCTGTAGCAATGTCATGCGAAAACCATGCAAGGTAGAACCAAAACCGCTTAAAGGAACGACACAAACACCCTCCTCGCCCATTAATTCATAGGAAAACTGGAAATCGGCCACAGTTTGTTCATTTTCCAGATCATCCAGAAACAGGCGTACTTCCTTGTTCACGGAATCCAGTTTGTTTTTAGGACAATCCAGCAACTCAACCACCAGATAAAATACACCTTTCGGTTTATTCACCCGTACCTGTGGAATATTGGCAAAAAAGGCAGCTGCCTCATCTGCACGATGCTGGTATTTCTGGATTCGCGCCTCAAGATAAGCAGCGTACTCAGGGTGCTCATAAAGCAGAGGAAGCACAATTTGCGGCAACGTTGTGGAACACACTTCGAGCATTTTTGTGAGCAGTATAATATCAATAAAACCTTTGAAATTTTCATCCTTATCCGCGTTATAGACTTCGATCCAACCACAACGCGAGCCTGGCCAGGGGATATCTTTACTAATCCCTTTCATGCTGATACCGGGAACATCGTCAATTATCTGATGCAGCAAGGTGTTTTTTACACCCGCAAACGTCATGTGGTGGTATATCTCGTCAAAAATCAAAAAACACTGGTACTTTTTGGCGATAGCGACAATTTTTTCCAGTGTCTCACGCTTGTAAACACTGCCGGTGGGATTATTCGGGTTGATGACCAAAATGGCGACAACGTTATCGTTATATTTAACCTTGTTTTCAATTTCTTCAACATCCGGTTCCCAGTCATTTTCCGGATCCAGCGAATAGGAAATAAAGGAACAGCCCGCGTGCATGGATTCTGCCGTGGCATGTGACGGGTAAGTTGGCGATGGCATCAATACCCGTGTCTCCTTGGGCAGGTTATTCATGACCTTGTTAATCGCCTCACCCAAACCATTAAAAAACAGAATGTCATCCACGGTACATTTTTTCTTGTCGGAGAAATGCTCCAGTACATATTCACGCGCAGCAATCGCACCACGGGTTTCGGTGTAGGCAAAACTCTGGTCAGTTGCCACCTGTGCCTTTACCACATCGTGCATCCATGAAGGCACTGTTTCACCGGCTGAAACCGGGTCACCAATATTTTCCCAGGTCATGGAAAAATTACCCAGCTTTTCAAGCTGCTTACCAATCGCCACAACTTCCCGGATCGGGTAGCTTAAGAGCGCGCTGTCAGCGCGGAGTAGATTTTGTCGCACAGTTTTATTATCCGTTTATGATTTATTCATCAATCTGGATGGTATCAGATTTTTTATTGCTGTTCAGGGTTAGCCCGTATATTTCATAAAGGCGGTTACAATATTGCAAATAAGTCCATATATTCATAGAATTACATTAGAAAATAACAGATTTTAAAAATTACAGTGTGTACCTGAATGGTTTTCTGAAAAATCTGGCTTCGAATCTTGGACAAAATCGCTCAAACCCTAGCCCTGCTAGGGTATTCACGATATTTGTCCAACCT
>CAZPEE010000301.1:1195-2729 GCA_964585525.1 uncultured Cocleimonas sp. | reverse complement strand
GTTGAATAAGAAAATAGCTGATTTATGCTACAGTAAAAGCATGCACAGCAAACAAACAACACAACACGCCATCCCCGCTGATTCGGATTTACACCATCAGATGATTTCCTGGCGGCACTGGTTACACCAGCACCCTGAATTGAGCTTTGAAGAATTCCTTAGCAGTGATTACATTGCATCGGTGCTTGAATCACATGAAATCGAGATGCATCGCGGGCTTGCCAAAACAGGCATTGTGGCAACCATCAAAGGTACAAAACCCGGTAAAACGATTGGCTTGCGCGCAGATATGGATGCGCTCCCCATTCAGGAGCTTAACCAGTTCAAACATAAATCCTGCCACGCGGGGAAAATGCATGCCTGCGGCCACGATGGGCACAGTACCATGTTGCTGGGCGCAGCTGTTTACCTGAAACAGCATAACGATTTTGCCGGAACGGTACATTTTATCTTCCAGCCAGCCGAAGAAGGTGGCGCTGGCGGCCAGGTGATGGTTGAAGAAGGCTTGTTCAAGCAATTCCCCTGTGAAGCTGTTTACGGCATGCATAACTGGCCGGGGCTGGATGAAGGGACGTTTGCTATCCACGATACCGCAGTCATGGCAGCGGTTGACACCATCGAAATCAGTATAAACGGCAAAGGTGGACACGCCGCCATGCCCGATCAAACCATCGACCCGGTTTTGACGGGCGCACACCTCATAAACGCACTGCAGTCGGTGGTTTCGCGAAATGTGTCGCCATTACAATCGGTGGTTTTGAGTATCACCATCGTTGAGGCGGGAGATGCTTCCAATATTATCCCGGACAGCATGAAACTAACCGGAACACTACGCTATTTCGATGAAGAAATTGGCACGATGGTCAAACAGCGCATACAAAAAATTGTCGAAAGCAACTGTGAAGCCATGGGCGCAACGGGGCAAGTTGAGATCATTGAAGGCTATCCGGCAACCATCAATACGCCCAAACATGCAGAACAATGCGCCGCAGCTGCGAAACAGCTTGTTGGCGACGATGCTGTAAAAAGAAACCTGCCACCCAGCATGGGCGCAGAAGATTTCTCTTTTTTACTTAAAGCCTGCCCCGGAGCCTACATCTGGATTGGCAACGGCGAAGGCGTTGGTGGCTGTATGCTGCACAACACACACTATGATTTTAATGACCAGATTCTGGCGCTGGGTGCGAGTTACTGGGTGCAGTTGGTTCAAATGAACAAATAGTATTTCCAGGCTTGTACTTGATTACCGTAAGGTGTAAAACAGATAAAGTCTGAATACCATACAGGAATGCAGGATGCCACGATATCATCAAGCTCTGACACAACTACTATGTGTAACGATTTGCAGCATTGTTTTGAACAGCCAGGTGCTGGCAAATACGACAACACCCTCAAAAGCAACAGCTCCGCAAGATGCACAGCTAAAAAACAGTAATGTAGGTGCTTACCTGGGCATCCGCAGTGATGTATTACCCAATGAGCTGGTAGCCCAGCTCAATGAAGATATTGTGGTCGGGCAAGGGATTCTGGTCAC
>CAZPEE010000301.1:0-1095 GCA_964585525.1 uncultured Cocleimonas sp. | reverse complement strand
TGGACATCCACATCCCCAGCGAACACACCATTGATAAAAAACATTACCCGATGGAAATTGAATATATCCATCAAAGCAAAGATGGCAAACTGGCAAATGTATCGCTGTTGGCAATACCGGGAAGACCCGACAGAACCTTGCGCAAACTGATCCAGTATTTACCCATGAAAGCCGGGGAAGCAAAGCCGCTACCCGCCAATGCCCTAAGAAACACAGAGATGAAAAAGAAATATGCCAATGACTATCGCTACAGCGGTTCTCTGACCACCCCGCCCTGCACCGAAGGCGTACACTGGTTTATCATGAAACAACCACTGACGTTCTCCAAAGAACAATACAACGCATTTAAAGCAGCGATTGGCCAGGATAACAACCGGCCCATTCAGGATTTAAATGCACGGATAATACTTGAATAAATAAGGCGCAGCGAACAAACAAGCAGGAAAACACCATGAAACCGTTAAACAAACTATTTTTTGTCATATTCTCCCTGGCACTAACAGGCCAGGCCATGGCAGGCTATCTGGGTTTGCGCGTACAAAACCTGCCAGCGCACATCCGGGCGCATTTACCCGAAAGCGTCGCCAGAAACCAGGGTGTCGTCGTGGACTGGATTGAAGACATCTCACCTGCCGCCGATGATGGCGTTAAACGCTATGATGTATTCATCAGCGAGGATGGCAGGCCGATTAACTCTGCCGATCAATTTCGCCAACGGATACAACAGGCCAAACCGGGACAAAAAATGACACTGAAACTGGTGAGGCAAGGTGAAATTCTGAGCGTCCCCGTCACCATAAGCGAACCACCCAGAGGGGAAAAAATGACCCCGGCACCCAGGCAAGCCAGCCTGTATCAGCCTCCCCGCAACCCGCCTGCCAGACGTAAACCCAACTTTCAGCCCAATCCTGCACTACCAAGGCCGTTGAATATTGTTGGCAGACCCGCCTTTCCCATGCGCAAGAAACCTGAAAAACACGCCTGGGGCGATGAGCGCCATATCTGGCCAGATTTCTACACCAAAGGAACCAACAAGCTATGGGATGACATGATCAATGCACCCTTCAAAATGGGCAGGATGCCCGGTGGCTGGCG
>CAZPEE010000300.1:0-2734 GCA_964585525.1 uncultured Cocleimonas sp. | reverse complement strand
TACTGGAAGACCCGGCAAGCCTGTTTTTGGAGCTGTGACGGTTCCCTTTTTATTCGCCTTGTCGATAAGTATGGTTTATAGTTATGGGCATGACCAGACATACCTTTTTCATCATTTCTGCTTGTATTTTAAGCCTTGTTTTATTGAGCATGGAAACAGCGCACTGTGAAGATTTAAGCCCGGATGAACTCGCCTTTGCCCAAACACTCTTGCAGCCAGCTAATGTAACGAACCGCCTCTCAGCTGATATTAGCCCGGAAACTGCCCGTAAGGCTCTGGCATTACTCAATCATAAAACCCTTGTTCTGGCTGCTGTAAAAAACAATGGCCTGGATGTCAAATATGCCTCTGCGAAGATGCGCGATGACCGTGATGTCATGATGCAGGCAGTACGGCAAAATGGATTGGCGCTTCGCTACGCCAGTTCGCGGCTCAAAGACGACCGGAAACTGGTGCAAATGGCAGTTACCAATAATTCATCGGCCTTACAATTTGCCGGCGCAAGGTCGCGTGATGATACTGCCGTTGTAAGGATTGCGGTACAGCGCACCAACTACATTGATAGCAATGCACTGCAATATGCCAGTAACAGATTAAAAAGCGATAAGCAGATCGTGTTACTGGCACTGCGCCAGGAGAATAGCGACGCGCTGCAATTTGCCGATGATTCCCTAAAGCATGACAGTCAGGTGATACTGGCTGCGCGTTCAGGGCTAAAATATGCCAGTGAGCCGTTAAAAAATGAGAAAACACTGGTGCTGGAAATGCTGCGTAAATACGCAGCGCATTGCAATGCCATTGTTTATTATGCGGGAGAACGATTACAACAGGATGTTGATTTTCTGCAAAGGGTGTTTCAGAAAAAACAGTGTACTAACCTGAATATTGTGCTCAATCCACAGAACAGGAAAAATACAAAACTGGCACGCCTGGCAGTGCAACATCACGGGAAGTTAATCTTACTATTTGATGAGTCAATCAGGAATAGCCGGGAAATCGTGAAGCTGGCAATCAAAAACGACCCTGATGCACTGGAATATGCCGGTGAGCAGTTAAAAAAAGACAAGTCAGTGGTCCTGGCGGCACTTGCCAAAAATGCCTCGTTATTGCGTTTTGCCGATGTCAGCCTGCGTAACAACCCCGACGTGGTATTGGCTGCCATCAAAAAATCACCTACTTCATTCGCGTATGCGGGAAAACGGCTAAAAAAAGACCGCTCATTCGTTTTACTGGCAATCCAGAATGGTGCGAATGCCCTGCGTTATGCGGATCAATCATTGATGCACGACAGGCAACTGTTGCTGGCATCCATAAAACAATCGGACTGGCTGTTTAACTATGGCTCCATCCCGATTGCTTTAAAAAAAGACAAAGTGATTTTACACGCCTTGTCAAAGCACCAGCCACGGGAAGCCAGTATTTATTTAAAGGCAATGAGTCTAAACAGGGCTGATGTACTGGCAGCAGTCAAGCAACTAGGCAAGGCACTGAAATACGTTGCTGACCATTTCAAGCGTGACAGGGAAATTGTGCTGGCAGCGCTGCACCAAAATGGATATGCCCTGAAGTATGCTGACAAAGCATTGCAACGGAATAAAGCTTTGATAAAAGCGGCTGTGATGACCAGCCCCGATATGATTCGCTATTATAAAAAAGATAAAAACTTGACATTGGATCGTGACACGCTATTGGCAATGCTTGCCAAATCGGCTTTTTATTTCAAGAATATTCCAAAGCATTTCAAACAGGACAAGGCGATTGTGATGGCAGCCATCCATGCAAAGTCTGAACCGTTAGACAGAGTAGACAAGGATATGGTTGTGGATGATCAGATTATCAATGGCCTGATTGATAATCGTATGAAACAAAAAGATGTCTGGGAATTTGTCAAGCCGTTTTATTATTTATCCAAACCAATTGCCAGCAGAACACGCATGTTGCGTTTGCTCTCCAAAAATCCGCTGACGCTGGAATACGCGAGCAAAGCGCTTAAACAAGACCGCCAGTTGGTATTAAAGGCAATCCATTTAAATGGCGACGCGATAGCTTTTACTGACAGCACATTACAAGAAGACAAGGCAATCGCACGTGTTGCCATTAATCGCTCTGCCAGTGCTTTTGATTATATTGCGCCATCGTTACAAACCGATCCTGCTATGGCGCAATTGGCTGTACTCAAGGGTAACCGCCATGTATTGCAACGACTGTCAGGATTGCCGGGAGATAACAAGCGAAGCAATCCCTCAATCATGCGGGCAGAACGTGAATTGAGTAAACGATTTAACGTCAAGGCAACCCGGCTGCAAATGACAGGTATTCCTGATTATGAGACGGAGAAGAACAGGAAGGAGCCTGTCTTTGTTATTAGCCCGGATGGGTCAAGGCTTGCTGCTATTTTGCATCTGCGTCCCCAGAATGTGAGTTATGTTGCGATCTGGAATGCGCAAAACGGGCGTTTGTTGTATACACATCGCTTGCCTGATGATTATACGGTGTCAATGCTTTACCAGATAACATTCACACCCGATAGCAAAACACTGGTCGCTGCAAATAGTGGGTTTATCTGGCGCTTTGCCAAAGGGAAAAAGCCGGTTTACTGTTATCTGGATTCGGGTGTCAGGGATATTAACAACAACGCCGCCATTATCCATCCGAATGACTGGGTGGATGGTGTTTATGATCTGGATAGCTGCGATCCAATCGTACTGGCAAGTAGTATGGATGTACCGTATCT
>CAZPEE010000299.1:0-2738 GCA_964585525.1 uncultured Cocleimonas sp. | reverse complement strand
GCGAGTGAAAACTGTGTGTTTGTTTGTTCTACGGTTTGTTCTTCAGTGATACCCAGTAGCAGTTCTGCGGGGTGTAGCCAGCCGCGCCCGGTTGTGCCCCAGGGAAGTAAGTTGGCAAGGTTATTATCTTTAAACGCCTGGTAGGTGCTGGTGTATACGAAGGGTTTGCGCAGGCTGGCGCTTAATTCTGTTACCTGTTGGTGTTTATCGAGTTTAAACCAGACATCTTGTGATTGTCGATTGAAATTGATGGTTTTTTCAGCACCAGCATTACAGATTTCGGCAAAGTCACGGGCGGCTTCAGTGACCGGGTATTCTTGTTCGTTATGTTCAACGATAAAACCCGTGTCATTTTTTTTCAGTTTACCTTTGCATCTGCCAGTATTCCTGCCGGCGGTGACGGACAGTGTTGTATCCTGCAATATCCGCAAGCTGGACTGGCTGATGGCTTCAATGGTTGTGCCTATCATGCCGCGCAGGCTGTTGGCAGGGAAGGCGACTTTGCCGTTGTGTGTGTAGGGTTTTACGGTTTGCCCTTCATGTTCGTTTCCGACCAGTGTGTCGGTGATGGTGGTCAGGCAGCAGCGGATAATGCCGCTATGGCAATCGCGCTGGTAGAGGTCGTGGCGGGCGTGGTTTTTGGCTGGGTCTGTTGTGTCCAGTGTGGCTTTGGCTGGGGTATGTTCTTCTTCCCCTGTCCATTTGTTGTGGATGGGGATGAAGGTGTAGGGGTTGTAAAACTGATTGCCGGTTAATGTGTTGTCAGGGGCGGCTACTGTGTCTGGTTCCCAGGAACAGGGTTCCGGGTCTCTGGCATGGCTATCTTCTTTAATGGCTTCTGCGCTTTTTGTGCTGTTGTTATTTTCACAATGGTTATTGAAGGCGGTCAGTGCGCTTTGTATGCCAGTGTCTTTGTCCAGATTTAGTAATGCGGTGCAATCTGACTGCAATGTCGCCAGCCCATAGCCTTTGGATTTACCCCAGCCTAGCCATGTGCCCTGTTTGAAGTCCCGAAGTACCAGATAGAGCAGGCCGAGGTGCTTTTCTTCGAGTCTGTCTTTATTGATGTGTAACTGCCCTTGCAGTGTTGTGCCGGGTTTGAGTGCTTCGGCATTATACAGTTTTCCGTCTGCTACGCCGCCGGTAAAGCGGTCAACGGCAATAAAGTATTGTTTGTATAATGCTTCGTTGCTGCCAGCTGCCAGGTTGGTGCATGTCAGTTTGCTGATGTGGTGGGTATCACCAAAGATTTCGGCGATAAAGGCATCTGCCTGCCTGGTGTAATCGTCGTCCGGGCCAGTGGGGTTCAGGCGGGTGAGTATGATGCGCCGTGCTGTTGCGCGCATTGCGCCGATAAGCGTTTGTGAGGGTATGGCATGGCAGCCGTCACTTTGGCGGTACATGGTATGGTCGGGCAGGTTGTTGTCGTTGTTGTCGCGTTTGTCTTTAATACGCCCAGGTTCGTTAACCAGCAGCGGCTGGCGGGTTACGAGGCTAATGTTTGTTGCGCTTGTTGCGGTTTCTGTGGTGCATGTTTGTTGTTTCCAGTCTGGTTCAGCATCGCCACTATCGCCACCATGAAGCCAGTTTTTCATGGCGTTAAAATCGCGTGTTTTAATGCTTATGTCTCCTTCCCAGGCGAGCCTCCCCCATGCCTTGCTTTTGCGGGCAGCGGTGGCACTTTGCAGTGAGCCATCCCAGTATTTGAGGGTGTTTATCAGTGTGTCAATATCGTCTTGTGTGGCAAAGTCCAGTTCGGCGTGAAAGTTGAGTGTGCTGCCAGCCGGGATCACTTCGTGCTGGTATAACAGGCCGTGCCCGGCTACGCCTTTTACGGGGTCGATGACGATACCTGCGTGCAGTCCGGTTTTGTCTTTGGGATGCCAGTATGCCAGTGGCGTGATGTTGTCTGGCACCTGGATGCTTGCATCATAAATCCTGACCATGCCGCCGGTTTGTTGTTCGCTGCCTGCGGTATTGAGCTTGCCGAAGTGTGTTTCCGTGGCTGCACTGCTTTGCCTGAGCGCGCCGCGCAGGGTGCTTGCCGGTGCGTAGAGTTCGCCTTTGGCATTGCGTACAAAACGGTTGTAGCGGGGGCGTTTGTTTTCATCTTGTTCAAAGTGTTTTAGCGGGTGTTCGCCATCCGGGTGTTGTTTTCGTTCATCTTCCATGGTTTGTTCTTCGCCATCACCGATATGCAGGTTGCTTTTGCAAACCAGTGTGCCGCTGATTGTGACGCGGAAAAAATCAGGTGGTGTTGTGTTAGTCATGTTGGTTTGCTCCTTGCTGGATGTCTATCTTGATTTCACCATAGCCGTTTTGTGGTAACCAGGGGTTTTTTTGCCAATCAGTGGGTATGCTTTCGGGGAGTGGTAGTCCAAAGCGTTGCCAGTGTTGCAGTTTTTCAAGGGCGGTGTCCGGGTTGTTGATTGCCAATACGAATACACTGCCTTTTTCGATAAAGATGTGTGGCTGGTAAGATAGATTGGTTTTTTTACCGAACTGTTTGTACCAGGCTTCGCCGCCTTTGATGATTTGCCGTGAATAGCTGTGGGAATAGGCCAGGCTGTTATCCGAGAGTGCATCCCAGGCGTGTTGATAAAGTGTATCCAGCGCCTGTTTGCCCTGGGTCAGCGGGGTGTCTTTTACTTCGTTGGTCATGGCAAAGAGCTGTGCGGGGCTTTGTAGTGTGATGATGATAAGGTCATCCATGCCAAGGCTGCCGGGCAAGGTTGCAT
>CAZPEE010000298.1:0-2744 GCA_964585525.1 uncultured Cocleimonas sp. | reverse complement strand
AGGCGTATCTCTGTCTGTTTTACTTCATTATTTTGCAGGTATTCCAGTTGCAAAAATTCCTTGCTATCGTGGATGCGGGTTGTTTGAGCGACACCCTCAATGCTCTCCCCGGAATGTAATACCAGTTTTACACGCAAATGATGTAAACAGGCTATTTCGATATAGTCATAGCTTTGGCAGCTAATCGACTGATAGGACATGATTTAGTTAGCCGTCTTCTTTGTTATCCGCCAGCCCAGACATACCCACGGTATGATAGCCACCATCCACATACATGATTTCTGCACTGATACCGGTGGCTAAATCCGAGCATAAAAATGCGGCGGCATTACCCACTTCGTCAATCGTCACATTACGGCGAATGGGTGCAGTACCGGCAAACATATCCAGCATTTTTCTAAAATCTGCGATGCCTGATGCTGCCAGTGTGCGGATGGGGCCTGCAGAGATGCAGTTAACCCGTATGCCTTCGGGGCCAAGATCCGCAGCCATATAACGCACGGCGGATTCCAGCGAGGCTTTTGCCATGCCCATGACATTGTAATTAGGAATGGAAGCAACCGCGCCTAGATAACTAAGTGATAGCATGGATGGGTTGTCACGACCCAGCATCATCGGCTTGGCATATTTTGCCATCGCCAGAAAACTATAGGCGCTGATGTCGTGCGCGATTTTGCAACCTTCACGTGTCGTATTGTCAACAATACTGCCTGCAAGCTCTTCCTTGGGCGCAAAGCCGATGGAGTGGATCATCACATCCAGCCCATCCCAATTTTTAGCGAGGTCAGCAAAGCAGGTTTCAATAGACTCATCACTACCCGCATCCATTTCCAACACAATATCCGAGCCGAACTCTGCGGCAAATTTTTCGACGCGGCCTTTGAGCCGGTCATTCTGGTAGGTCAGCGCAAGTTCAGCGCCTTCCCGGTGCATCGCTTTTGCAATACCATACGCGATAGAACGGTTACTGGCGATACCAGCGATAAGGACACGTTTACCTGATAAAAAACCCATGAAAATCCCTCTTTGTCAGTTTATTGGGCAATCATACGGCGCGCTTAACAGATTTACAATACTGTTTGAGTAGGGTATTTTGATTTACTTCTTAGGAATTCTAAAAAAGAGAAATGCCAGAACCAAGCCAGATTAAACAATTTTTCGTCGCCTTATTGCTCGGGCTTTCAATCTTTGTAAGTACTGTTTACGCAAAAAGCACAGCACAAGAGCCAGTTAGCAGCCAGAAGACAAATACCCCGTTGCAAAATGCCGTTGCAACTGCGCATCCCCTGGCGACAAAGGCGGGTATGGATATTCTCAACCGGGGCGGCAATGCCTTTGATGCGGCTGTAGCGGTGAGTGCTACCCTGGCGGTTGTAGAACCCTATAGTTCGGGTATTGGTGGCGGTGGATTCTGGTTATTGCACCGCGCAGATGATAATAAACAGGTGATGATAGATGGCCGTGAGCGAGCACCATTGGCTGCCACGGAAACCTTGTATCAGGATAAGCAGGGTAATGTCATCCCGGGGCTTTCGGTTGATGGCGCTCTTGCTGCCGGAATTCCTGGCGAGCCTGCTGCGCTTGCGCATATTGCCAAACATTACGGGCGTTTGCCTTTAAAAATAACGCTTGAGCCTGCGATACGAGTAGCACGTGAAGGGTTTGAGGTTGATGCCTATTATCAGAAAATGGCTCAGTTTCGACATAAAGTGCTGTTAAAATGGCCAGATTCTTCCGCCCAGTTTCTTGAAAATGGCAAGATACCCGCGCCAGGGAAACAGATCAAACAAGCAGACCTTGCAAATACTCTGCAATTGCTTGCTGATCAGGGCAGGGATGGTTTTTACAAAGGCACGGTTGCTAAACAATTGGTAAAATCAGTGCGCGATGCTGGCGGTATTTGGACTGAAAAAGACCTGGCTGAATACCGTGTGATTGAACGGCAACCAATCAGATTTGAATACCGTGGTAAAACTATCGTATCAGCCTCACCGCCATCGTCGGGAGGCATCGCGTTAGCCACCATGTTGAATATTTTGTCAGGCTACCAATTGCCTGCTTTAGATCAGGCAAGCCGCATACATTTAACCGTGGAGGCTATGCGCCGAGCCTACCGGGATCGTGCTGAATATCTGGGTGATCCGGATTTTGTAACGATACCCACCTATTTGACAGATCCGGTTTATGCCGCCGGTTTACGGGCTTCAATAAATAAAAAGCGAGCCATGCCATCCCGTTTATTACCGGGCAAGGTCGATTTATCGTCGGGTTTTCATACCACGCATTTTTCCATACTGGATAAACAAGGCAACCGGGTTGCTGCAACCTTAAGCATCAACTATCCCTTTGGTTCAGGCTTTGTTGCCAAAGGCACGGGTGTTTTATTGAACGATGAAATGGACGATTTTTCAGCAAAGCCCGGCGTGCCCAATGTGTATGGCCTGGTGGGGGCAAAAGCCAACGCCATAAAGCCGGGCAAACGACCACTTTCCAGCATGAGCCCCACGTTTGTAGAAAGCGATGAAGGCGTTGCAATACTCGGTACGCCGGGTGGCAGCCGTATTATCACAATGGTCTTACTGGGAATTCTCGAAGCAGAAAAATCCACAAATCCACAGGACTGGGTTTCATTGCCACGTTTTCATCATCAATATTTACCCGATCAAATCCAGTATGAAAAAGCGGCGTTTGATAAAGCGACTCTTACCAAACTGGAAGGCCTTGGGCATACACTTAAACCCGTA
>CAZPEE010000297.1:0-2774 GCA_964585525.1 uncultured Cocleimonas sp. | reverse complement strand
AGCCAGCTTTCAGCCTCACTGTGTAATAATTCTCGCCCTTAAACTTTTATTTCTGCCATACTATGTGGCATTAACAAACAGGTCGCACATGTTATCACCAGCCTCTTATACAAAATCATTCATGGTTAAACTTGTTGCCTATGTGGTCTTTGCAGTGGGTTTTGCTCAATTTTCTGTACTTGAAGCCGCGCCACAATCGAACAATACGCTTGAAGCCATCTGGGCAAGCAAAAATTTTAGTGCCAAAAACCCGGCGTCAGTAACAAAGTCACGCCAACGTAAACCAGTCAAACATGCAAGAAAGACTTTCCAGAAACCAACAAAATATACAAAAAAACAATATCAGCAACGTTTTAAACTCGAACAAAAACTCAAGTTAGACCGCCAGCGGGCTGCCTGGCGTAAAAAATGGGAAGCTGAGCAACGCGTCAAACAAATAAAACTGGCGCAACAAACCAGGAAACCCGTACTTTCAAGGAATAAAGCTGCCCCGGCAAAGCCCATCATCGCACAGAATAAGTCCACACAACACACACAACAACAGCCACCAAAACAATTAACACGCGCCCAATATCAGGCGCGCTGGCTAGCTAATCAACAACAAACTTCAACCAGGCCTGCTACCAGAAAAAATCAGCCTGCGGCTGTTTTAGCCAGAACACCAGCACGAACCAGTAATGCTTCTGCCTTATACAAAACCCTGCCTTTTGACGTTAGACACAAACTGCGTGCCGCACGCATCAACGAATACGGCATGAGCACCTATGTGCAGGATGTAAACTCGAGCAAACCTTTACTGGCACACCAGGACACTGCCTCACGCGTACCAGCGTCTGTGATGAAACTGATAACATCGTATGCTGCGCTAGGTACTCTAGGACCAAATTATCGCTGGCCACTGGAAGTCTACACCCGGGGTCCAATTCATAATGGTACGTTACGCGGCGATCTGATTATCAAGGGTTATGGCTCACCAGAATTCAATCAAAACGAATTGCGCAAAGTCCTGCATGGTATCCGTGCCAAAGGAATCCGCAATGTTCAAGGCCGCCTGGTTTTTGATAACAGCCACTTTAGCATTCCAAGACAAAGTGCCGGTGCCTTTGATGGCAAAGCATTTGCTGCCTACAACGCCCAGCCTGATGCGCTTTTATATAACGAGCGGGTTAGCTCTTTTCAGGTTAGCGCCCGGGGTAAGCGCGTTCGCGTAAGCACAACAACGCCTGCCCATAATTTAAAAATAGTTAACCGGATGCGTAAATCACGACGCGGTTGCCGCCCTCGCATCAGTATTTCCCGGCGTGGTGCGCAGGTTATTGCCACCTTTTCCGGTCGTTACTCATCACGTTGTGGCACACGAAGCTATAACCGTGTGATCAGCCAGCCTTCAGAAATGATTTATGGCGCGATGAAGGCAATGTGGAAACGCGATGTCGGTGGCTCGCTTAATGCACGGTTTGCCATGGGAAAAGCTTCTGGCAAACTACTATTAAAAACCTATTCCCGGACCCTGGCTGAAATACTGCCTACCATCGACAAAGAAAGTAATAACGTCATGGCACGTCAATTATTGCTTACCGTGGGAGCCAAGCGCTTCGGCGGCCAGGGAACACCCAGGAAAGGCGCAGAAGCGGTAAGTGCTTTTCTGAGCTCGCGTGGCCTGCACTTCCCCGAGCTGCGTATTGAAAACGGCTCTGGATTAAGCCGACACGCACGTATTAGCGCGCGCCATGTTGGTGATCTACTTATTGATGCCTATAAAAGCCCTTTCCGAAATGTATTAATGCGCTCGTTAGCCGTGGCAGGTGTTGATGGAACCATGAAGCGCCGCCTAAGACGGACAGCCGTGCGTGGCAGGGGTTTCTTCAAAACAGGTACACTTCGTGATGTACGCAGCATCGCGGGATATGTAAAAGCCGTCAATGGCAAAACTTATGCTATCGCTATTTTACACAACGACCCAAAAGCACGGCGAAGGGCTCTTGCCGCCCATGATAAACTGATTGAGTGGGTTTATGCTGGTGGCAGAACGAGACAAGTCGCTTTACGCTAACCCATACCCCTTATGGGGGTTATGACTCCATCTATCGAAGCTGTTAGACTACCCGCTTCATACGAGTACTCCATCAATATTGGTTTGATGGAGTACTCGTAGCTATAGGACTCGCCCCAAGCCATTTTAATGCGCATGGAAACCCTATTTCTATTGTTAAATCAATATTATTAATTTGTTTCATAAATAATTATTAGGCACTATAACCCCTTAATTAATTAGAACGTAGTAATGTACTAATGAAGACAATTCCCATAAAAAATGTAACAGAAGGTATCGAAGTAAAAACAACCACCTGTTACATGTGCGCCTGCCGTTGCGGCATTAAAGTAACTGTCAAAGACGGCGAAGTTCGCTATATCCAGGGCAACCCGGATCACCCGCTTAACAAAGGCGTGCTGTGTGCCAAAGGTGCTTCTGGCATCATGAAGCAATACTCCCCGGCGCGCCTGACTAAACCCTTGTTGCGCAAACCTGGTACTGAACGCGGCGCAGGTGAATTTGAAGAGATTTCCTGGGATAAGGCGTTTGGCATCATGGAAGAACGCCTCGGCAAATTACGCGCCGAAGACCCAAAGAAATTTGCGCTGTTTACCGGACGAGACCAGATGCAAGCTCTCACAGGCATGTTTGCCAAGCAGTTTGGTACGCCTAACTACGCAGCACACGGTGGTTTCTGTTCGGTGAACATGGCGGCGGGCATGATCTACACCATCGGCGG
>CAZPEE010000296.1:0-2783 GCA_964585525.1 uncultured Cocleimonas sp. | reverse complement strand
GAAATGCTGGCGAAGGTTGAACAGTTGAAGAAGGATTATCAGTAGGCAAACGAGTTCCATTGAGTGTATTCAGGGTTTTCGATTTGTCGAAGGACACGAAGCGCACAAAGTCTGTGTTTTACTTCGTGTTCAATGTGCACTCGTGGTATCTGGTTGTAGGTGTCTTCATTGGTGGTGGCGATGACAGGTGTAGGCATTATTTCTTTTTGCCAATTTTTAATAATGCGGTGGTGGTGCTTCGTCTTCAATTTCCGGGGGGAGAAGTTCTTCCTTGCTGATTGATTCTATTTTTTCTTTAAGGTATTTAAGCTGGATTTCCAACGCTTGTATTTGTTGTTGCTGAAGATGTACCTCACGGCTGAGTGTCTCAATGGTGCTTTCTTGTTCCATTGAGAGGATTTCTAGATTTTCTATTCGTTTGTCCATGGTTTTTTTAAACCACGAAGAACACGAAGTTGATATGACTACCCTTCGTGTGCTTCATGTCCTTCGTGGTAAATCGAGTTAAAGCAGGTCTCGCCCTTTTTGCGAAGCAATCCGCAAACGTAAGGCATTCAACTTGATAAAGCCTTCTGCGTCTGCCTGGTTGTAAGCGCCTTCGTCATCGTCAAAGGTGGCGATGGCTTCGTCGAACAGTGAGTTGTCTGATTTACGACCCACACAGGTGACAGAACCTTTATACAGTTTCAAGCGCACGGTGCCGTTGACGTATTCCTGTGAGTCGTCGATCATGCTTTGCATCATTTCACGTTCCGGGCTCCACCAGTAACCGTTGTAGATCAGTTCTGCGTATTTTGGCATGAGGCTGTCTTTAAGGTGCGCGACTTCCCGGTCTAGCGTGAGTGACTCCATGGAACGATGACCTTGTAGCATAATCGTTCCACCCGGTGTTTCGTAACAACCGCGGGATTTCATGCCGACGTAGCGGTTCTCTACAATATCCAGGCGACCCACGCCGTTTTCGCCGCCAAGTTTGTTGAGCGTTTCCAGCATGGTTGCCGGGCTGAGTGCTTTGCCATCCAGCGCAACCGGGTCGCCCTTTTCGTAGGTCAGCTCAATGTAGGTAGGCTTGTCGGGCGCGGCTTCTGGCGATACTGACCAGCGCCACATATCGTCTTCGGCTTCGTTCCAGGGATCTTCTAAAATATCGCCTTCGTAGGAAATATGCAGCAGGTTGGCATCCATTGAGTAGGGCGATTTTTTGCCCTGTTTCTGGTAGTCGATTTCAATGCCATGTTTTTCGGCAAAAGACATCAAGTCTTCACGAGAATTCAAATCCCATTCACGCCAGGGTGCGATGATTTTCACGCCCGGTTTAAGCGCATAAGCACCCAGCTCAAAACGTACCTGGTCGTTACCTTTGCCGGTCGCGCCGTGGGCAATCGCATCTGCGCCGGTTTGGTTGGCAATCTCAATTAACCGTTTGGAAATTAGCGGACGCGCAATGGATGTGCCGAGCAGGTATTCACCTTCATAAACCGTATTGGCACGAAACATCGGGAATACAAAATCACGCACAAATTCTTCACGCAAATCTTCAATAAAAATCTCTTTGACACCAGCCGCTTTCGCTTTGGCACGGGCTGGTTCAACCTCTTCACCCTGGCCAACATCCGCGGTAAAGGTGACGATTTCACAGCCGTAGTTTTCTTCCAGCCATTTGATAATGATAGAGGTATCAAGTCCGCCGGAGTAGGCAAGGACGACTTTTTTAACGTTTTGTTTATGTGCAGATGACATGATAAAACCCGGTTAATTAAAAACAGGCGCGCATTATAACCGTTCTGCTAGAATATGCGCCATGGAAATACGTGAAAATGTGTCATTAAAGCACCTAAATACCTTTGGCGTGGATGCGTCGGCTAAATATTACGCAGAAATTCGTGACCAGGATGATATAGCAGCATTGCTCGACTGGAAAGCACAGCATGATTTGCCTGCTTTGTTGTTGGGTGGCGGAAGTAATCTTTTGTTCAAACAGGACTATGATGGGCTGATTGCCAAAATCTGCTTGCAGGGTAAAGATATTGCCGAACGTGATGGAGACCATGTGTATGTCTCTGCCGCCGGTGGCGAAAACTGGCATGAGTTTGTGCGCTGGACCGTTTCGCAGGGGCTGGCGGGGCTGGAAAACCTGTCATTGATTCCGGGGACGGTTGGCGCTGCACCGATTCAAAACATCGGCGCCTATGGCGTGGAGCTGGCGGATTGTTTTCATTCTCTGCAGGCGGTTGACCTGGATACGGCTGAAGTTTTTGAATACCACAAATCAGCCTGCGAGTTTGCTTATCGGGAAAGCATTTTCAAATCACAAAAACGGGATAAACTGCTGATCACATCCGTGACCTTTGCATTAACGCCTGAAGCGAGCCAGACCGGGTGGAAGATTGATTATGCTGGCGTGCGCGAGGCTTTACAGGGCAGGGAGCCAAGTGCCGAATTGATCAGCGATGCGGTGATTGCGTTGCGGCAGAGTAAATTGCCTGATCCTGCGGTAGTTGGTAACGCGGGAAGTTTCTTTAAAAACCCGGTGTTAAGTATTGAAAAATGGGAAGATTTAAAATCAGAAAACCCGGATGTGCCGGGCTGGAAGCAAGCCGATGGCAGCATCAAAACCTCGGCCGCCTGGTTGATTGACCAGTGCGGGTTTAAAGGGCGGCGCGAGGGAGATGCGGGTGTTTCGGAAAAACACGCCTTGGTGCTGGTGAATCATGGCAAGGCGAGCGGAGCACAGCTCTGGGCGCTCGCCAGTGAGATTGTGGCAACGGTGCAAGACCGCTTTG
>CAZPEE010000295.1:0-2787 GCA_964585525.1 uncultured Cocleimonas sp. | reverse complement strand
AGTACCGCAGAGTAAGAGACAGATTTGCTCCGCTTTTTCTCGGTGTGGAAACTAACAAACACCGATATTGAAATGAAAACAAACCAAAGCTTGTGATATTGAACAGAAAAATGAAAGTATTTTCATTCAAAAATCGTTTAAGCCAACTTCTAGCCTTAGCTTTATGGCTAGGCTTTTTGGTGTTTTCCCCTGCAAAAGCAGCAGGCGAATTTGTGTGTGCAGAGGTTAAAAATGAAATCTAATTCTCGTTTTAGCATGGCGTTCGACTACATTACTTCACCACAAACGATTGAGCAAAAAAGCTTTAAACAGATTCGTGAATTGACAAACCTGGATGGTTTAAACGAGGTGCAACAACAGGTCGCGATGCGGATTGTTCACAGTATCGGTATGCCGGAAATTGTTGAGCAGCTTCGTTTTAGCGAACGGGCGTGTCAACAGGGTCTACAGGCTTTGGCAAGTGATGCGCCAATTTTATGTGATGTTGAAATGGTCAGGCAGGGGATTACCAAGCGGCTTATTGCAAACGAACCCTACTGTTTTTTAAATGACCCGCAGGCACAACAGATAGCGAAACGCTCTGGTGAAACCCGCTCAATGGCAGCCGTGGACTTGTGGCAACCTTACCTGAAAAATAGCATCGTGGTCATCGGCAATGCACCCACGGCGCTGTTTCGTTTGCTGGAAATGCTCGAAAACGGCGCACAAAAACCGGCACTGATTATCGGCATGCCTGTTGGCTTTGTCGGTGCTGCAGAATCCAAACAGTCCTTGTGGGACTTGCATCAAACACTGGGAATCGAATGTATTACCTTGCTTGGCAGGCAAGGTGGTAGTGCGGTTACAGCAGCAGCGTGTAATGCTTTGCTACGTTGTAATGCGGGTGAAACCTATTGACGACGCAGGTTTACATCATCGGTTTGCCGGTTAGTAAGGGTACGATGCTGGATAAATCGGCATTACAGGCTTTGCAACAGGCGCAATTGGTCATTGGTTCCGAGCGTCAACTGGCTTTGCTTGAAAGCAGTTTGCTCCCTGGTCAAAAACAGCAGAAACTTCCCCGGCTGCCTGAGCTTGAAGCCATCATCAAACCTTATCAAGCCGTTGCCGTGCTGGCATCGGGAGATCCGCTTTACTATGGTATTGCGCGCTGGTTTTATCAACATTTCCCGGCGGAGAACATTAAAACCTATCCTGCGGTGTCCAGCATTCAGGCAGCCTGTCACGCACTGGGCCTATCTTTGCAGGATGTTGATGTGCTTAGCTTGCATGGCAGGTCTTTGCAAAAAATAAGAACCCGCCTAAAACAAAACCAGACTTTACTGGTGTTAACAGACAGGCACAGCACACCGCAGGTTCTGGCAAGGGAATGTCTTGCCGCAGGCTTTGAGCAGTCCCTTATCTGGGTGTGTGAGAACCTGGGCTCTGACACGCAGAACATCACGCAGTATCCGGTGAATGATTTGCAAAATAAGCCGATGGCGTTTGATCCGCTGCATGTGAGTGTGATTAAAACCGCAGGCAAGGGTGGTGTGCTACCTGAATTTCCGGGAATCCCTGATCATCATTTTGTCACGGATGGCAAGCAGCCGGGTTCTGGCATGTTGACCAAGCGCGAGGTGCGTTTACAGATTCTGTCATTGCTGCAAATTGCCAATGACGATGTGGTTTGGGACATTGGTGCTGGCTGTGGTAGCGTAGCGGTTGAGCTGGCTTACTGGAACGAGCGTGCGCAGCTTTATGCCGTTGAGCATCATGCACAGCGTTTAAAATGCCTGCAAGCAAACCGGGAAAAATTTGGTGTTTTGATGAACCTCACGGTGGTTGCAGGACGTGCGCCAGATGCACTGGCTGATTTACCGCTGGCAAATAAGGTTTTTATCGGTGGTAGCGACAGCGAGCTTGAGAAGCTGTTAAAACGGGCTTGGCAACAATTACCAGATGGTGGAGTTTTGGTTGCCAGTGCCGTAACAGAAACGACCAGGCAGACCTTATTGGCATTTGCGGATAATCACCTTGGGGATGCACACATGGAAAGTATGCAAATTGCAGTGAGCAAGGGTGATCGGCTGGCAGGTCAAATGCTTTATCGGCCTAAGCTGCCTGTGACGCTGTTCAAGTGGGTAAAGCAATATGGCTAGTATCAACGCCGAGTCTGGTATTAAAAAAGGCAAACTGATTGGTGTTGGTGTTGGCCCAGGTGATCCAGAATTACTGACCTTAAAAGCGCATCGTCTGCTTGGTTCTGCGCCAGTGATTAGTTTTATTCAAAATCCACAGGGTGAATCACAAGCCAAAACTATCGCAGGCGCTTCGCTTAACGCAAAAAGCCTGCAAATTCCTGTCGTTATCAACATGAACCGTGACCGGCTCTCGGCAAATAAGGCGTATGATCAGGCGGCAATCCGTATTGCCGAACAACTGGACCAGGGCAGGGATGTGGTTTTTTTGTGCGAGGGTGATCCGCTGTTTTATGGCTCCTTTGCCTATTTGCTGGAGCGTTTGCAAGGCAAGTATCGCTGCGAATCCGTGCCGGGGATTTCGTCTGTTTTTGCCTCTGCTTCGGAATTGTGTCAACCACTGACACGTCTAAAAGACAGCTTTGCGGTGTTAAACGGGCGCAATTCAGATGATGCGTTGTTACAGGCTTTAAACGCGCATGATTCGCTGGTGATCATGAAAGCAGGTCAGGCACGCCCGCGTATTCTGGCGCTGTTACAACAAAGTGGGCGTATCGCTGATGCCGTGTATCTTGAATACATTGGTCGCGATAACCAGCGTATCGTA
>CAZPEE010000294.1:0-2799 GCA_964585525.1 uncultured Cocleimonas sp. | reverse complement strand
TTAAAAAAATTGTTGCCATAGAAAACAAGCTACTGGATAAATTACAGGAAGAAGCCCCCGATGCTGACTTTAGCGCTTCATCGACATCCACACCTAATGATAAACAGTGGCAAAATTTATCCATTAGCCGCTTAAACCAATACCTGCTGGATCAAGGTTTAAAAGATAGCAGCACCGAAACAATCCGCAACATTCTGCACGGCTTATCGCAAGATGGAAAAGGCATGGCGAATAACAAAGGCAGCCTGGAGATTCGTCATCATGGCCAGGATCAGTATCGTGTTCACCTGAAACGTGACTGGTCGGCATTACGCACCACTGCCCAGCTTCGACAGGCTGTAGCCGTTATCGTGCTTAAAACAATCATAAACAAGATTCAACCTGATATGCCAGCTAATCCCAGCCTGTTAGTAGAATTTTCCCTGGATGATTTAAGTTATGCGCTGAAACAGGATACCGTGCTATGTAGTCAGTTAAAAGACCCGCTAGCCGTCATTGACCGTGCCTTACTTTACCTGCACGAACAAAAAATCATTATATTGCAAAATGGTTTGGCAATTTTTCGCCAGGCCATGACCATCAAGGTATTGCCAGATAAACGCAGATACACGGCAAGTGATTTTAAGCCGCTTGCCCACCATTACGAAGAACGTACTTTTCAAGTTCATGTGATGAATAAATATGCTGAAATTGGCCTGGATAAAATCGGCGCAGCTTTAGAATTTGTACTGGCTTATTTTTCAGAAGACAAAGACAGTTTCATCCAGCATTATTTCCCTCGCCAAAAAGGAATGCTGGAACGTGCCACCAGCCAGCAATCGTATCAAAAAATTGTCGATGACCTTGGCAACCCTAAACAACAAGCGGTTGTAGAGGCACCATTACATAAAAACAGTTTAATACTGGCAGGGCCAGGGTCAGGTAAAACCAGAACCGTGGTGCATCGTTGTGCATGGCTACTACGGGTTAAACGCATTCCAGCAGAAGGCATTCTGGTGCTAACCTTCAACCGCAATGCAGCCACATTATTGCGTCGCCGCTTGTTTGCGCTGGTTGATAAAGATGCCTATGGTGTCACCATCCAGACTTACCACAGCCTTGCTTTACGACTCACAGGCCATTCACTCTATCATGAACAGGGCGCAGCCAAAAAAGATAACAATGCTGAAAATCATGCAGAACCTGATTTTGATGCAGCCATTGGCGAAGCAATAGCATTATTAAAGGGTGAAACGCAAATTCTTGGTATCGAACCCGATAATATCCGCGACCGTTTACTGGCAGGTTACCGGCATATTCTGGTGGATGAATACCAGGATATTGATCAATTACAATATGAGCTAATCTCCGCTATTGCCGGGCGCACACAAGACGATAAAGACAGCAAACTAACCCTGTTAGCCGTGGGTGACGATGACCAGAATATCTACCAGTTCCGTGGGGCGAATATTGGCTTTATCAGGCAATTCCAGCAAGACTATGAATCAGAAACCTACTATCTGGCAGAAAACTACCGTTCGACCAAACACATCATTGCGGCAGCAAACCAGCTAATCAGCGACAACCAGGATCGCATGAAAAGCGACTACCCGATTCGAATTAATAAAAACCGTGACAACCTACCCGCTGGTGGCGACTGGGAAAAGCGTGACCTAATATCAAAAGGCCGGGTTCAACTACTGGAAACAGGCGATGTGGCCGAACAGGCGGCAGCCATCCTTTCTGAAATGCTCAGGTTGAAGGCGCACTCACCCGAATGGGACTGGAATAAAGTTGCGGTATTATCACGCGAATGGTCAATGTTAAGCCCATTACGCATTCTATGTGAACAGCAAAATATCCCACTTTTTCGTAGTTTTCCAAAACCACCACCATTGTTTCGATTACGTGAAATACGCAGCTTCCTTGAATACTTAAAAACACAAAAAGACAACTGGCTCAGCCACCAACAGCTTGAAAAACTATTGCAAACCCTGCAAGGAGAAAATGACACCAATCTCTGGTGGGATTTGCTGCATCGAATACAATCCGACTGGCTAAAAGAAGCAGGCAATAGGGAACAGCCCGTTAGCCGAATTATTGACTATTACTACGAATCACTGATGGAATACAAACAGAACCGACAGCTAGGTTCTGGACTACAACTAAGTACCGTACATTCCGCCAAAGGTATGGAATACGAGCATGTCTTTATTGCTGATGGTGGCTGGAATAGCGGCCGGAATAAACAGCAGGACAAGGCAAAAGAAGAAGAAAGCAGGCGTTTATACTACGTCGCCATGACACGCGCACAAAAAACCTTAACGCTATTTTCAAACCGCAACCAATCCAACACCCTAATCAGCAAACTTGATGGTGATTTTCTAACAAAAAGAGCCATAAAAGCACCACAGGAAATAATCAACCGTGCCAATCAGGAAAAATACACCTTACTCAGCATGGAAGATGTTTATCTAGGCTACGCAGGCAGTTTTACTAAAAACCATCCAATCCACAACACCCTGGCACAACTGCAAGCAGGTGATCAATTACAGATACAGGCAGATTCAAATGGACTGTTTTTAACGACAATAGCAGCAAACGAAGACAATACGGTCAGGGTTGCCAAATTATCACAACAAGCCGCCAAAACCTGGAAAGACCAGCTTGAACATATCACCTCAATAGACATTATTGCCATGGTGCAATGGACTTGTGAGGACTCTGAAAAAGAATACCAAAGTCGCTGCAAGGTTGATGCCTGGGAAGTGCCTTTGATTGAGATACGGGTTAAACGGCGTACAGCCAGCTAACTTTTTC
>CAZPEE010000293.1:0-2802 GCA_964585525.1 uncultured Cocleimonas sp. | reverse complement strand
ATGCTACGCGCCTTGCCATTATTAAGTGGCTCAGCCGGGATAATAGCGACAGCCAAGCATAGCTTACGCAGTGCCGGCAAGCCGGTTCTGGATGCACTGGATCATGTACAGGGAATCAGTGACTTGCTTGTCTCGTATTGTCCGACACTTGAATGCCATATTGATTTGTCCGAGATGCGCGGTTATGCCTACCATACCGGTATTTTGTTTAGCGTTTATGTAAAGGATAATGGCTGTTGTATCGCCAATGGTGGCCGCTATGATGGCATCGGGGAAGCGTTTGGTAATCACCGTCCTGCGATTGGTTTTAGCACCGATTTGCGCACCCTGGCGCAGTTGTCATCTAATGCCAGAGAGGAGCCAGCAGGCAATGATGCAATACTGGCACCGTATGCACTGGATAAGTCACTCGATCGGCTTATTGATCAATTGCGCAGCAAAGGCGAGTGCGTTATCCGTGCGCTGGATACAAAAACCAAATTTACACCTGGGCAACTCGGGTGTAACCGGACTTTAGAAAAGCAGGGCGATGACTGGGTTGTCAAGCCCGCATAACCCGTATAAATAGCATCGTGTATTAATCGCTTAACGTGTAAAGGAAAGAGAAGATGGGAAAGAATGTAGTCGTACTGGGAACCCAATGGGGTGATGAAGGAAAGGGCAAAGTTGTTGACCTGCTAACCGAAGAAGCTTCAGCCGTGGTGCGTTTCCAGGGCGGTCATAACGCCGGTCATACGCTGGTTATCGACGGCAAAAAAACTGTCCTGCATTTGATTCCATCTGGCGTATTACGTGAAGGTGTTGATTGTATTATCGGCAATGGCGTGGTGCTTGCACCGGATGCCTTGCTTGAAGAGCTTAAGATGCTGGAAAAAGAAGGCGTACCTGCTACGCAGCGCCTTAAACTATCAGAAGCCTGCCAGCTTATTTTGCCTTACCATGTTGCGCTTGATGCTGCACGTGAAGTCGCACGGGGTAATAAAGCGATTGGCACTACCGGTCGTGGTATTGGCCCGGCTTACGAAGATAAAATCTCCCGTCGAGGCTTACGCCTGGGCGATATGCTGGACACGGAACGTTTTACAGAAAAGCTAAAAGAAGTGATGGAATACCACAATTTCATGCTTAAAAACTACTTTAATGCCGAACAAGTCAGCTACGAAAAAGTGTTAGAAGAAGGGCTTGTCATGGCTGAAAAGCTACGCCCCATGGTTATTGATGTGCCTAACACCTTGCATAAACTACGTAAAGCAGGCAAGAACATCATGTTTGAAGGCGCGCAGGGAACTTTGCTGGACATTGACCATGGAACTTACCCTTACGTGACTTCATCCAGTACCACCGCAGGTGGCGCATGTACCGGTTCGGGTGTTGGCCCAAAAAACCTTGATTATATTCTGGGCATCACCAAAGCATATACAACGCGGGTAGGTTCCGGGCCATTTCCCACCGAATTGTTTGACGACATAGGTGCGCACATAGCAGAAGTAGGGCATGAACAAGGCGCAACGACCGGGCGTGATAGACGCTGTGGCTGGCTGGATGCGGTGGCGCTACGTCGTTCCATGCAAATCAACAGTATTACAGGCATTTGCGTAACCAAGCTGGATGTGCTGGATGAGCTTGAAACGATCAAAATCTGTGTCGCTTACGAGCTGGATGGTAAGCGCATGGACGTGCCGCCGATTAATACTACCGAATTTGCGCGCTGTACCCCGGTTTATGAAGAACATGAAGGCTGGATGACAAAAACCTACGGCATCACCGATTATGATGATCTACCCGAAAAAGCCAAAAATTACCTAAAACGCATGGAAGAATTGCTGGAGACACCAGCGGATATTATTTCGACAGGGCCGGATAGGGAACATACGATGATCTTGAGAAACCCATACGCTGTTTGATTCTTTTCATTCAGGGGTTACACAGGTTTTGTAAAGAACCGTAAACACATGCGCCTTGACAAACTTATCTCAAATTCAACCGTTTTTACACGCTCCCAAGCGAAGCGTGTTATCAAAAAGGGTAACGTCACCGTTGAAGGAGAGGTTGTCAAGAACCCTGCCCAGCATATTGAAGACAATGCACATGTCGAATACATGGGTGTTGCCATTAAACAGCCACAATTACGTTACCTCATGTTTCACAAGCCTGCGGGTGTCGTGTGTGCCAATCAGGATGAACAGCATCCAACCGTTTTTGATTCCCTGTTTTTGCCCAGGATGGATACGCTCCACATAGCGGGTCGGCTGGATATTGATACCACCGGACTGGTTTTGATCACCGATGACGGACAATGGCTACACCGTATTACATCGCCTAAACACGCACATAAAAAAACCTATCTTGTCGATTTGGATACGCCTGTTACCGATAAACAGATTCGTATTTTGAACGAAGGTGTTCAACTAAAAGATGAAAAAAACCGCTGCCAGCCTGCCACGGTAGAAACGCTGGCTGAAAAACAAATACGCCTGATTATCACAGAAGGAAAATACCATCAGGTAAAACGCATGATGGCGGCTGTTGGTAACCATGTTACCGCATTGCATCGGGAGCAGATTGCGCACATTAAACTGGATGAAACATTGGCCGAAGGTGAGTGGCGGGAACTGACCGAAGATGAGATTGCGTTGCTGTGATATCTTCTGATAAATTCATTACATTTGCCTATTTGTTTTAATGTATTATGATAGTAACTACTCAGCTTACCCCCCTTATTTGCACCAACCCTGTGTCGCCTACACGGATGTAGGTGAGGGGCGTGAGCAGGAAGCGGAAGCTTTGGAAGTGCTCATTTAC
>CAZPEE010000292.1:0-2844 GCA_964585525.1 uncultured Cocleimonas sp. | reverse complement strand
GAATACACGAATTGTCATAATTTAGGGAGTCTTAATTGTAAAGAAAATTAAAATCCAGAAGTTCCATTCTCTGCATGAAACCATCCGGGTTCCTGAATTAACCGTGTAAATTAGCCGTGTAAAGAATGTACCTGTTTTTCATTTTCACGCGGTGTATCATTGCTGAGTGTTGGTATTTCTATGTGGGGGTTTATTAAGGCATGGGGAATATTTTCTGCGGTTAACAAAAGGTTGAGTTGTGTGGTTGCGCGTGTCATACCCATATAGAGTTTGCGGGTGTTTTCTATGTGGCGGGGTTCGGGGGCTGTGTTGTTGGTTGTGTTATCTTGTTCTGTTGGCAATAAAGCTTCGATACCGGTAATAAAGACAACACGGTTTTCAAGACCTGTTGCTGATTCAAGCGGGCAGACGTGTAAAGCACTGGGATCACAGTGTGCCAGTGTCGGAATATCTACCGCCAGTTTCAACGTTTGCCTGATGGTTGATGCAAGTGGATGGGCATCTGAGGCTTTGCTGGTGAGGATCAGGATATCTTTTTCCTGGATAACAGGCTCATTTTCCGGATCAAGTAAATGATGTATTTCGTTAAGTAACCTTGCTTGCTCAGCCTGTTTGCTGTGGAAGTGTAATAAACGGGGCTTTGTTTCTGTGATTTTGCTACAACCGCTACTGGAAAAAATATCGTCCGAATGGTTGGGTAGTTGATTGAGGTGAACGGCATGTGCGGCTTTCATGATGGCAGGGTTGAGTCGATAGCTGGATAGCAGGCGCATACTATGGCCGCGTAAATCCAGGCCGGTATCCTGAAAGTGGATACGGTTTTTTAAAAAGCCCTGGTTTTCATCATAGGTAAGGTAAAGTTGTCCGCTGTGTTGTTTTAGTGATTTTTTAATTAACTCAAAATAAAGTGGTGTAAAATACTGCGCCTCGTCAACCAGAATATGGTCAAAATGTTCCAGTAGTTTTCCTTCGTTGCTTTGTTCTAACAGTTGTTTTGGTAGGTCACACCAGAGTATTTGACCGTTTGTTACCAGCTGGTTTTTCAGGGTGAGCATGGCTTTCCAGAGTTTCTGTAGCGTCTCTTTGTTGTCAGTAATGTTGTCAGGATTATTGTCAGGCGCATCAGGCCTGGATTTGCTTTCAATATAATCAGCCTCGCTAAAAATAAGACGACCCCTGACAAAATCCAGTTCGCACTTTAAATCGTCTATGGTGAGATCGGTATTGATCAGATGACGCTGGTGTGCGGTGCTGATTGCATCGTCGATTTCATTTTCATAAACCAGCTTCTGTTTAATGTTGATGTTTTTGCGACACCAATCCAGAAAAGCACATATCCTGATTTTTCTATCACCTGGGTTGATCGCCTGGTACTGCTTTTCAATGGATTGTTGTATTGACTGGTTGTGGCACAGAATCAGTATCTTTTGGGTGGGGTACAGCTTGCGAAGCAGACGCGCCCGATGAATCAAAACCTGTGTTTTTCCACTGCCCGCTACACCATTGGTGACACATAAATTATAGTTTTCACTACGTCGTGCCCCTACAGGCAGAAAAATTTCACTTTTAAGTGCTATTTCCTGGTCTTCATCCAGAAGCTTATTTTGAGCCTTACAGGCTAATATGACTTCCGGGCTGAAAACTTCCCTGATATGGTTGTTAACAAAAGGTGTTGACCCAGACCCCATACAGGTTCGTAACAGGTGTAACAAGGGGCGTGTTTGTAAAGACTGTTTTCCCGCAAGATGTAAGCCGTGTGATTTGATGCCTAGCTTGATTTTACTGTCGTCAACATTGGGATAAAACGCTAAAAAAGGCACCAGTTTGGTTTTATGGGGGAGCAAAGGCTCTGGCAACAACTCTTTTTGGAACGTGAGGATTTTCCTGATTTCTGTGTTCTCACTCAGGCGGTTAGCTAGTTTTTCAGGCTGCTTTTTGTCGATGCCAATGTCGGTATCATCGACATGGCTAATGTAAACAAATAGTGATTGTTGTGATTTCTGTATCCAGAAAAGTGAGCCATTAAGCTCAGTATGTTTTGGGTTTTTAGTGATGGTAGCACTTGCCAGCAAGCGTTCCTGGGCAGGCTTTAAGCCCTCTAAATACTGCACAACCCTGTAGCCTGATCCCAGCAATTGGGACAGGTTTTTATAAAGTGTTTCAGCAGCCTTGCTGGCATGTACCGCATATTCTGGAATCATGATAGCCATAGGCGGGGAATTCTAGCACAGTGATGATGAACCTCTGTTAAACGGGCATCCAGAAAATCCATTCCCTTCATGAAACATCCGGGCTATATGTCTTTTTAAAAAAAGACAAGGTAGAATAAGCGCATGAAAATAATGGGTTATTAATGGATGGCTGTTTACGCAATTGGGGATTTGCAGGGATGTTACGATGCCTTGCAGGCACTGCTTGAAAAACTGGATTTTTCCCCTGAAAAGGATCAGCTCTGGTTTGCCGGTGATTTGGTGAATCGCGGCAAAAAGTCTTTAAAAACGGTACGTTTCGTCAAAAGCCTGGGCGATTCGGCAAAGGTTGTCCTTGGTAATCACGATATCACTTTGCTGGCGATGCATTATGGTGTACTCAGGCCAAACCAATCATTAAAGAAGTTACTAAAAGCCAAAGATGCCGATGAATTAATTGACTGGGTACGCAAGTGTTCTGTGTTGCATGTTGATGAATCTTTGGGGTTTTGTATGGCACATGCCGGCATATCACCAGCGTGGACATTGCAACAGGCGCAACAACATGCCCGCGAGGTCGAAATTGCCTTGCGTGGCGAAAATATCAAGGATTGGTTAGCCAATGTTTATGGCAACAAGCCGAGGCGCTGGTCGG
>CAZPEE010000291.1:0-2847 GCA_964585525.1 uncultured Cocleimonas sp. | reverse complement strand
AAACCGATTCACTTGACCTGGTGCTGGTCGAAGGATTTAAAAGCCGCAGCTTTCCCAAAATTGAGCTTCGCAGAAAAGCATTGGATAAACCCTGCCTCTATCAAAATGATGAAAGCATTATCGCATTAGCGACTGATTATGATACGACCTTGAACACTCACAATAATAAACCGGAAATAACCCAACTTGATATTAACCAGCCTGGAGAAATTGCAGCCTTTGTTGAGGACTATATTAAGGACTATGTTGCAAACTTCGTGAAATAAACGGCAACACCATTCAAAAAATAAAAGAACAACCTGACCAAAAACGTAACCAAACCATGGAAGATACCCAAACCGTCACCATTGCCAGTTTTGATCTGGAAACCGATGAAAATAATAAAATTTATGCAATCGGTGCTGTGTTGGGTAATGACACATTTTGCAAAAAGGGTCGCTTTGATATTAAACATGCATTACTTGAACTTGATGATTTTATAACGGAAAGCGCCTACATCCTCGGGCATAACGTACTGCGTCATGACTTACCAATACTCAAGCAACAGTTTCCTGATCTAAAACTTTATGACAAACCCGTCATTGACACCTTATTTCTTTCGCCACTGGCTTTCCCAGAAAACCCTTACCATCGCTTAGTCAAAAATTACAAACTGGTTCGTGACGCCATTAACGACCCTGTTGCAGACTCAAAGCAAGCGCGACTTTTATTTACCGAACAACGTGAAGTCTTTCAACAGTGTAATCAAGAGCTACTGATATTCTATGCCTTTTGCTTTTCCAAACAAAAACATTACCGGGGTCTTTATCTTTTTTTTGCTGATCTTATCCCTGACTTAAATACAGAATTACCCATACTGGAACAAGCAAGGGAAATATTTACGACCCTGGCACAAAACAAAGTCTGCCAAACATCCTTACACAGAATCGCCGAGGAATACCTACCACATCCCCAAAAACGGGTTGCATTAGCCTATTGCGTTGCCTGGCTTCAAGTCGCGGGAGGCTCCTCTATCCTACCTCCCTGGGTACATCATGAGTTTAATGAAGTAGCTTCTGTATTGCGCCAGTTACGTGATGTGCCTTGTGAATCACCCGATTGCGGGTGGTGCCAAACCCACCATAACCCTGAAAAGCAATTAGAAAACTATTTTGGTTTTACTTCCTTTCGCGCAGAGCCCGCCACCGCAGACGGCAAAAGCCTGCAACAAGAAATTGTCAGTGATGCCATGCGTGGGCGTTCCATTCTCGGCATCTTACCAACGGGTGGTGGCAAGTCTTTGTGCTTTCAGCTACCGGCACTTGCCAGATTTGAACGCCGTGGGTTACTGACATTGGTTATCTCGCCTTTACAGGCACTCATGAAGGATCAGGTTGATAACCTGCGCAGTAAAACAGGAACAACGGCAGTCGCGGCACTTTACGGCATGTTGACCCCACCTGAACGTGGCGCAGTACTTGAAGGCATCCGCATGGGAGATATTGGTATCCTGTATATTTCTCCGGAACAGCTACGCAACCGTTCGTTATCCAATGCTTTAGCCTACCGTGAGATTGGTTGCTGGGTATTTGACGAAGCACATTGCCTATCAAAGTGGGGCCATGATTTTCGGCCTGACTACCTTTATGCCGGACGTTTTATTAAAGAGTTTGCAGAAAAGCAAAAATCAGAAATACCACCCATACAATGTTTAACCGCTACCGCTAAAAATGATGTTAAACAGGAAATCGTTGATTACTTTCAAAGCACATTGGGGCAAGAATTAAGGCTTTTTGAAGGCAGTGTGGAACGTGACAACCTGAGCTTTGAAGTCCATTCCGTCACCCAGGAAAACAAATATTCAGCCCTGCAACACGTATTAAAACAACGACTGGAATACACTGAAGGCGTATGTATTATCTATTGTGCTACACGCAAAAGCACCGAAGAAACAGCCGGGCTTTTAGAACAGCAAGGCTGGAATGTAGAAGCGTTTCACGCAGGGCTAGACGCAGGAATAAAACGTAATATCCAGGAACGCTTTATTGCCGGGGATATTAAAATCATCTGCGCCACCAATGCCTTCGGTATGGGGATTGATAAAGAAGATGTACGCCTGGTCATCCACCTGGATATTCCAGGATCACTGGAAAATTATCTACAGGAAGCAGGACGGGCGGGACGTGACCGTAACAGCGCAGAATGTATTATTTTCTATGATGATAATGACATCGAAAAACAGTTCCGGCTGGGGGCTAACTCACAAATTAGCCGCAGAGATATTGCGCAATTACTACGTGGTTTACGATTTGCTTCGAGTAAAAAAGACGACGGTGAAATCATTATTACCTCAGGTGAACTATTACGTTCACACTATGTAGATGCCTCTATTCATAGTGATGACAGGGAAGCACAAACCAAAGTATTCACTGCAATCGCCTGGTTAGAAAGGGCAGGCTTACTGGAACGTAACGAAAACCGGACCAATGTATTCCAGGGTTCACCGGCGGTTAGCAGTATTGAAGAAGCCAAACAAAAAATTGAAACACTCGATTTATCCGAACGCCAGAAAAAACGCTGGTTAGCCATACTCGAAGTGATTATTTCCGCCAATAGTGATGAAGGCTTTACGGCTGACCAACTTGCTGAAATGGCACCCTTTGCCAAAACGAAAGATGACCCAGATAAAGAAACCGAATCACAACGGGTAATCCGCAGTTTGCACGACATGAAAACAGCAGGCTTATTATCCGAAAGCATGTTGCTCACTGCTTTTGTGCGTCATAAAGTACCCAATGCTTCCCACTTGATGATTAAAAAAATTGTTGCCATAGAAAACAAGCTACTGGATAAATTACAGGAAGAAGC
>CAZPEE010000290.1:0-2861 GCA_964585525.1 uncultured Cocleimonas sp. | reverse complement strand
ATAATCCCACCATGCCTGCAAAAACCATCTTCTCCGTGATTGAATCACCAACCCACCCATTTTTAACCGCCCTCTACAAACAACAGGGTTTTGATGAACTGTGCTTTAAATCCATGCGCAAGCTAATCAGCAAAATCAAAAAAGTCCAGCCTGATTTTATCGCCGCCGAATTCTTTTACGGTTTCGGTAACAACTACGCTGGTATCAACATCAGCAACCTGGATGTGATGCTCTACTCACTACAACGCTACGCACCCGATACCAAAGTGATTGTGTTTGTTGACAAGCAACAGCGTCAGTACGTTGACAAACTAAACGATATCTTTCCCCTGCATGCCATTTTTACGCTACCGGTCGATGAAACCGCGTTGAAAAAGTCACTACTTGAGAAGGATTAATTTCACCGCATAATACATCTCATACACTCAGCAACAGGAATAAAAAAACACCATGAACATGCAAGCCACCATCGAGCAAAAATTAAACGATGCATTAAATCCTGAAGTCCTCGAAATCATCAACGAAAGCCATATGCACAGTGGCCCCGCAACCGAATCACACTTCAAAGTCGTTGCCGTAAGCGATGCCTTTGCAGGCAAAATGCTCATCGCCAGACACCGCATGGTCAATGCCGCGCTAAAGGACGAACTGGCAAACATCCACGCACTCGCACTGCACACCATGACACCCGAAGAATATTTTGAAAAAGCAGGAAAAGTTGCCGACTCACCGCAGTGCGAAGGCGGCGGGAAATAACGTAAAGGGGGTAACAAAACGTTTATCCACTGACAGTATTTTTCGGTTCAAAGCCCGCACGAAACTGAAGTATCGCTGGAGCCAACTGCCCCCAGATATATTCCCATTGATTATCCCACGAAGCACCGAAAATACACAAAGAAGAGAACTACCGATCGACTGCGGGGTTTACGGGTTTCAGTTAGTATCAACTGCCCGTGTCTATCAAGGTATTGCCACGAAAGTCGAATAAGGAGCGTAGAATTAGCCCAGAGACTCACCTGCCAATTGTATCAAGCGATCCCGTAATGTACTTGATAATCGGTAGCCAGCACTCTGCATCGCATCTAATTGATCTTTTACACAGTCAATATAGCCTTGATGTTTAGCAGCTAATAGCACTGCACCTGTACCTGCAATTTTAATTCCACGATTTCTGGCAATCATTCTACCTTTTCGCTCGTCAATTAATAAAAAGCGATAAGCCTGTGAATTAGAAAATGATTCTGTAAGCAATATAGCTTCTGATTCTCCAACATCCAGTATTTGTAACAAATGCCGTAACGATTCAGTTGGTAGCACACGCCTGCTAATCGTGAGCCAACCATCATCAATCGCCTGTTTTAATTGCCTGGATCCTGGCATATCTGAATCCAGTTTTAGCTCCTGTTCGATGGCTACTGGAATAATTACCTCTTTATAAAGTTTTTCCAATAACGTGAGTTGTTCAATAGTTGCCAGTGCAATCAGTGGGCTCGCATCAGCAATAATAATACTCACAAAGCATGTTCCAGTTCGTCATCAAGCTCCTCTGCCGGATAATCAACCGCATTGATACCGACTTCACCCAATAAAGAAATAAATTTCTCAAGCGGCATATCCGCAAGTTTCGCAGCCTGTGCCAAAGTAAGTTGACCGGCATCAAATAATTGTAAAGCCAGTGAACGATGCACCCCCAGAGATAGAACGACTTCATCAAACGGAAGCGTTAGCATAATAGGTTTGCCATGCTTGGTTATTAAGCCCAATTCACCTTGCTCCGCCCGCCTGGTCACTTCTCCCGATAAATTGCGTAGCTCGCGAGCTGTGTAGGTCGTAAAGGATTGCATAATGAACTCCAGTTAAAGTACACACATTGTAGCACATTTTATGCCTGCAGCCTAGGCAGCTCACAAATGGTATCACCACGAAACACCGAAGACACACGAATAAAAAAGGTAACTACTTAGCGTAATGCTAGTAACTGCTCATGTTGGTCTCGTTTTGCGCCAAATCAAGGCGGAAGCGCGCAGTTTACACGTGTAAATGAGCACTTCCAACGCAGAGTTGGCGCAAATAAGAGGGTAAGCTGAGTAGTTACTAAAAAAGAACGTTTTACGTCAACTACTGTAGATGCTTTTCAGCCGAGGGCGTGTTTTGCGGGTCGCATGATTTAATCACTTAACCCAAAGTCGCTCAAACGTGCTTCCATCCTGAAAGTTATAAATGGAAAAATCACGTTTATCCACTGTCAGTATTTTTCTGATTTTACCCTGCCCTGCAAGTGCTACTAAAGTCGCATCGGTAAAATCCGGGTCGATATTTGCGTACCTTTTAATTACGTCGCTTATCAAGGGAATATCATGGCGTGTGATGTCGTGCATGACTAATGCACCGCGTTCCAGCCATTCCAATAAAGCTTGCTTGCCATGATTATTTAAAAAAAAGCAAGTCTCCACAACCACTGGCCAGATACTATGTAATTCCAGTGTCTGGTTCGCTTTCAAAAAAACTTTGGCATCTTGATGGTGCTTATCATTACGGGCAAATAAAGCAACCAGAAAGCCAGTATCAACCCATGTTTTTTTAGACACGCTTATTTCCAGAGTGAATGCCGTGTTTATCTCGAAGCTTATCCAGGATGTTTTGTTTTAACGGATCTTGCGAAGCAACAGACAATCCACCCACATCAAATAAATCTTCACCAATGGCATAGGCAGACTGTTCTTCCTGAGCAAGTTTTTGGCAAAGCTCATGCACCGCCTGACGTGCCAGATCGCTCTTGCTACGGCCTAAACGACGCGCCGTCTTTTCAAGCAGGTTTTCTTCTTTTTCGGGTAATCTTACGGTCAGTGTCATAATGCAAT
>CAZPEE010000289.1:0-2870 GCA_964585525.1 uncultured Cocleimonas sp. | reverse complement strand
CTTGGAGACCAAGGAGTTCACATCGGTCGATGCGCGATTTGTTGGCCAATGGGAGTGGTGCGTCACTCTCCGTCGCGCGGACTCAAGGCCTGCCGTGTTCCTTGAGTTTGGGCCAACAGCCGTAGTCGAGAATGACCGCTCACCCGAACCGCTGACTCACCCTGACTACACAAAAGTGTTCGTAACCCGGCAATCTTGCGTATGTAACGATGACATCGACCTTATCTCTCAGACCGATGTCGGACTCGGGGAAATCTTGACAGGCGTGAGCGCAGACGATACTCGCCTGCGCGACGCAGTCCTTGCAGCAATCCACTCGGACTAATTAAAAAGAAGATGCGCATGAGATTTACTGCACTAACAACGGTACAAGTATAATTCTGGCTGTCCTGTAATGGTTGTGTAATGGGCTTGAATAAGTAAGCTTATTTCATTGTTTAAAATCAATTTAATTCATGGATGGTCACTTTATAATTCGCCAGATTTTTTTATTCGATATTCATTATGACAAACCATTATTTGAGAGTTGTTGCAACGTCAATCCTGCTGGCTTCTTCGACTGTTTTTGCTGAAGGCGTTAATATTCACGGGCGTATTCAGGTCGGTGCAATTTATAATGACAATGGCTCAGATAATGTCTTTCCAACGGGGTTTTTAAATTTCAAGGAAGGCATTAACCTGAACCGTGCTGACCTGATTTTTGAAAAGAAAATAACGACCAATATAAAGCCACGTATCGGGCCGTTTCCGGGGCCAAAACCGCAAAAAGCGGATATTGGTTTTGAGGTGGATACACGTTATGGCAAGGATGCCGCCATTACCTTCGGCTTTGATGATGAGGGGCGCAACAAGAATCATGATCACAAGCTGTTAATGCAGCAATGGTATTTCAACGGTTACCAGCCCTGGGGTGGTGGTTTTTCCTATATCGTGGGTAGCTGGTTTACGCCGATGGGCTATGAAATTGGCGCGCCGGTTGATCCACCCACCGGTTTCTATACGCACAGTTATGCCTTTGCCTATGGGCCATCCAAACACGTCGGCGCGATGGGGGCTCTCAATATTCCGCTGGACAAGAAAAAAGGACTGTTTGCCGTTGGTCTTGGTGTGGTTCAAGGCTGGAATAATCTGCAAGATAATAATGATGACAAGACGCTGTTATTTGATTTGCGCTGGCGAAGCCCTGATTTTAGAACCTGGGTTGATCTGGAAAACATTGTGGGTAATGAACAATCTGAAGACGGTGTGACAGACCAGACCAGGCCGTTTAATGCGGTCAGTTCCAAAGGTAAAAAACTGTTACGTCATATGCACTCCTTAACTGTTACGCATCGCTACAACAAGCAAAAGCGCATCGCAGTGAATGCGATTTATGGCGCGCAGGAAGGCGGTGATGTGGCTGCCGACAAGCATAACCCACCGGGTTTCCTGATCACCAAAGACAGCGAATGGTATGGACTGAACCTGAATTACTACAACCGTTTCCGCAAAAACATGCAACTGGGCCTACGCGCTGAATGGTTACGTGATGATAAAGGCGCACACGCACTGTTGCCCGAAGGTGATTACTATGGTTTAACTGCTAATGTATCCTGGTGGCCGAACAAAAAACTGCGCATCCGGCCCGAACTGCGTTTTGACAGTTATGACGGTCCGGGCAAACCCTTCGGTGGCAAAGTGCCAACAGTATTTTTTGGCAATCAGGATAAGCAGTGGATAGCATCCGTGGATGCGACCTGGTTTTTTGGTAAGCAGTAGCCAAGAAGGAGTCCCAGCTTAGGCTGGGAAGCGTTTCTTTTTTAAAAAGCATCGTTTATTGGTGATATGGAAATTCTTCAGTCTTTGGTTAAATCCGCTACCGAATAACCCCACGCTATGATAGCGTACTGATCCATGCAAACCATCCAGAATCCTACTGATTTAATTAAGCCCTTTAAGCAGGGCAAGATATTTGCTTATCCGACCGAGGCGGTTTTTGGTTTGGGATGCGACCCGGATAACGAACAGTCTGTGCTGCGTTTGCTTGCACTTAAACAGCGCCCGGTAAACAAAGGGTTAATTTTAATCGCTGCGGATTTTTCGCAGGTACAAAAGTACCTGAAACCATTATCAAAAGCACAACAAAAACTGACCAAAGCTAGTGCAACGACCTATGTTTTTCCCGCGCTTGATTCTGCGCCAAAGTGGTTAATTGGTGATTTTGACAGCCTGGCGGTTCGTATTACCCGGCATCCGCTGGTAGGTGAGTTATGTCTGACACTGGACTCTGCGCTGGTTTCCACCAGTGCTAACCTCAGTGGGCAGGAACCGGCTACATCTTTACAGGAAGTGGAAAATCAACTATCTGGTAAAATTGATTATTTCCTGCAAGGTGGTCTGGGTAACGCACAAAAACCCAGTGTGATACGCGATAGTGTGACGGGAAAGGTGATTCGTGCTTAAAAACTAAGGCGCAGTAATACTGACCCGCATGGATAACGTACCATCTTTTTGTCGAACAGTTTGTTGATCAATAGTATCGGCTAGCCTGCTTGATATTTCGTGAAATTCTTGCTGGTTTAAGTGGCAATTTCCTGCTGGTATTGCCCGGTCTCCCACGACTAATTCACAGTCTGTTTTTGTATCTGTATTCGATACGGTGGCGGGCACGATGATGGCAATACCGATCTGGGTTGAATCTCCCGCAGCTTGCGCGACAGAGTTTAAACAAAACAACAGTAGAATAATCCCGGATAAACCTGTTTGATGTAACATGAAAACAACCTTGACGATGGATAGGGCTATTATCTCGTTATGCTGATTTTTGTTTAATACGCCTTATCTATCCGGATTGCCCGGTTGTGATTGTTTTTACCGCTAATCCTTCTTTT
>CAZPEE010000288.1:1386-2871 GCA_964585525.1 uncultured Cocleimonas sp. | reverse complement strand
CGAACCGGTGTCGTATAAATTCCATGCGGCGTGATGGTCTCGCGGAAGAACCAGATGCCTTTGCTTTTTCCGCCACAGATTTCGGTTTTTTCCTGGTGCGCGTAATTCGCGGCGATGTTAAAACCCAGTCCGGGTTTATGGTTTAGCACCACGATACGGCGTTCTTCGGGTTTTAAACGAATCAGCATGATTTTTTCCTGCATGCCGTGGCCGCCGTGTTCGATTTCTACGCTGGGCAGTATTTCTTTGGTATTGTTGTAGATTTCCACGTATAGCGGCTTCATCGGGTTGTGCAGGTTCTGCCAAAAGACGCTTAACCCCACGCCGGATAAAAACAGCACAATACCCGCCAGTGCCAGTTGTTTGCTGGAAAGATTTTTCATGCGCCCAGTTTAACGGCATGCGGCTTAATCGCATTGAGGATTAGCAATAGCCTGGTATTTATATCTGAGGCTAATACGCAGATGAATTGCGTCTGCGCCAAGGCCAGTGTTTAGCGATTACTGAATATGCGCCAGAATCCCGTCAAGTTCATCCAGGTTGTTATATTCCACCACCAGCTTGCCTTTCCCTTTGGTATTGTACTGAATCGCCACTTTTGCACCCAGTTTTTGTGACAGGTTTTCTTCCAGCTTTTGTACTTCCAGTGCTTTAACGGGTGGTTTTTTCTCCGTTTCTGGCTCGTGAGAAAGCATTTTCTTGATGAGTCGTTCTGTCTCACGAACCGACATGCCTTTTTTGGCAATCAACTGTGCCGTTGCGGTTTGCTCTATGCCTTTTAAAGCCAGCAAGGCACGTGCATGACCCATATCCAGCTGTCTGCCATCCAGTAATTCCTTGGTTTCATCTTCCAGTTCAATCAGGCGTAACAAGTTGGTTACGGCTGAGCGGGAACGCCCTACAGCTTCGGCTGTTTGCTGATGAGTCAGTCCAAAATCACCAATCAAACGGTTCATGGCAATGGCTTCTTCCAGCGGGTTTAAATCCTCACGCTGGATATTTTCGATCAGGGACATCGCTGCCGCTGCCTGGTCAGGAATATCACGCACAATGGCGGGTATTTCATGCAGGCCTGCGATTTGCGAAGCACGCCAGCGGCGTTCGCCTGCGATTAATTCATATTCACCCGAATCAAGGCGGCGCACCACAACTGGCTGGACCAAACCCTGTGCCTTGATGGATTCGGCAAGTTCCTGCAAGGCATCGGGATCAATACTCAGGCGTGGCTGGTATTCGCCTTTGTGAATTTTCTCAACAGGCAGTTTTTTTAGTTCACTGTCTTTGTTGTCAGTCGTTTTGCCGGACGAACTCAGTAGCATATCCAGTCCACGACCCAAACCCGGTTTTTTTGCCATTGTTATTATCCTTTCTGTTTTATTCTATCTCGCACAATCAGGCTGCCTGACGTGCCGCATCCTTGCGAATCATTTCTGCCGCGAGTGCCAGATAAGCCAGCGCACCACGTGAGCGTTTGTCGTATAACAA
>CAZPEE010000288.1:0-1286 GCA_964585525.1 uncultured Cocleimonas sp. | reverse complement strand
GCAATGGTTAAATCAGGGCCACCTGCAAGTGCTTCTATACTTGAATCGGCAATGACCTGAATTGCTGCTTTTGCCTTGGCATCACCTAATATGACATCACTCAAAGGCACTGGAACATCATGCTTATCCAGCCCAAGGCCGGTTGTCGCGTTGCCTTGAGGGTCCATATCAATCAGCAGTACACGGCGTTTTATCGCAGCTAATGATGCCGCCAGGTTAACGCTGGTTGTGGTTTTGCCCACGCCGCCTTTTTGATTGGCAATTGCGATGATTTTGCTCATGATTAATTTCGTTTGTCGCTTAAATAGGTAATTAGGTAATCGTTCAGTAATGGATAATACAGTAGCAAAAAATGACTTTTTATTATACTTTTTCCTGCTCCTTCCCCGAAAGCGCTTCTAATTAGAGATATAATTCAATACAAAGCTTGTCATAAGTCACCAAAACTCTTACTCTTTGGGTAATGAAAGCCCCCGCTAACAGCTTTACCCAAAATGCTATCAGCTGTAATGCCTGTAGCCTGAGACATTTGTGCATCCCAAATGGCCTTAACAAAGATGAACTGGAAGAACTGGAGCGGTCTATTGACAAGACCGTAAAAATTCCCAAGAAGCACGAATTATACAAAGCCAATGAAGATATTAACGGCATTTACGCCGTGAAGTCAGGGGCTCTCAAGACATCCATCATCAATTCCGAAGGACAGGAGCAAATCCTTGAATTCCATTTACCCGGTGATTTATTAGGCTTTGATGCCTTTGCAAGCAACACGCATAGCTGTGATGCAATTGCACTGGAAGATTCTTTACTGTGCAAGCTTCCCATGAATGTTTTCGAGAACTTATGTGACAAGCTGCCCGGGCTTCGTCGAGTGATGATGCAGCAAATCGGCAAGGAAATCTCCCACAGCCAACATCTGTTGTTATCTCTGGGTCAACTCCCAACCGAGGAAAGACTGGCAAGTTATCTATTGCAACTTGCAGAGCATTTTCATGCACGCGGATTCTCTAAAAGTGAGTACATCCTTCCCATGTCACGCCAGGACTTATCCAATTATCTGGGCATGGCTGTTGAAACACTCAGCCGGATCATATCGCGCATGAGTAATGACAAACTGATCAAAATTGAACAACGCAAAGTTATTATCACCGATCTTGTCAAACTTGAAAAACTGGCACATGCCTCATGTGGCTCTGCTTGACACAGCACACTTTTCGCCTTGGCTTGCCAAATTTTCAGAAACCCCATTTCCTTTATGAAATCTCCGGGTTAGTGTAATATTTACC
>CAZPEE010000287.1:0-2941 GCA_964585525.1 uncultured Cocleimonas sp. | reverse complement strand
AACAACGCCATGCGCCATCACAGCTATGCAATTTACCCTGTAGCGCTTTCACCCTAAGAGTGAGACCTAATAAAGCGATATTTTTCATGTAATTCATTATCTTATTGCTTTTAAAAGCGTTCAATTGAGGAATCTAGGATCATTTTACAGCCTTCACTAGACGGCTAACCGTATCGTTAAATAGACCGAATAAATCAGAGGCTTGTGGTGTGCCGCCTACTGTGAAAGGTAATTTAACAGCAGGTATCCCTGATTTTCCAGCCAGCCAGTTAGCCGAGCGTGGGCTTTGATAGGCTGCATAGATAATCGCGCTAATCGGTTTTGATTTCGTCATGTTGAGTAACTGCGATAAATGCCCAGTGGTCGCTGGTACACCCGGTTTTAATTCCAGTGTGCCAGCTTCTTTCATGCCTAACCAGTTTTCAAGGTATACCCAGCTTTTGTGCTGCACGATAATTGATTTGCCACGCAGTTTGGCGGCTTGTTTTTGCCAGCCAGCCATCGCCGTCGTCCAACGTTGATTAAAACTATTATAGTTCTTGGCATAATCGGCTGCATTGGCAGGATCAATTTGTTTGAGTCGCTCTGCTAAAGCCTTGGCAACTTTAGCAATACGCCTTGGGTCTGTTTGAATATGAGGATTACCCGCTGCATGAATATCCCCCTGGCTGCGATCCAGTTTGGTTGGTTTATCCAGCAAACGGACAAAATCGGTTGCCATAAACGAACCGGCTTGACCGGGTTGAATTTTAGGGTTGCCAGTTTTTTGTAACAATACCGGCAACCAGCCAATTTCAAGCTCTGCACCGGTGCAAACCAGCAAATCGGCACGACGTGCGCGAGCCAGCAAACTGGGGTGCGCTTGTACCTTGTGCGGGTCTTGTAAGCCTGTGGTGGCTGATTTAACTGAGAGGTGATTTCCGCCAAGCTCTTTGCTCAGGGCGGCCCATTCTGGCTCACAGGCGAAAACATTCACCTTTGCCAGGGCATTGGAGCTAAGCAAAATAGCACTCAGTAGACTGATAGTTTGTACAGTTGTCTTGATTATATTTTTCATTGTTATGTCTCCTTGTGTACTAAAATTGATGTGCGCCGTGTGTTCCGAGTGCCTGCGTATATTGCAGCATCCATTGATCATCACTTTTGGCTGTAGAATTATCGTGGTTATATTGCAAGCGGATACGGCTAAACTCACTGGGGCTCCACTCCAGCATGGCACTACTGCGGTGTGGATCATGCCCGCCATCGAGTAAGCCTGCCTGCTGTAAAACGGCGTTATTGCTACCTGTGTTAACGCTTGTTAAACGGTCATAGCGCAAGCCTGCTTTCCAGTGTGGTTTAAATTTGTAAATAGCTTCTGAATACCAACCGGTCTGGTCCGCTGATAACGTGCTATCACCGAGGCTATCGACATTAACCTTGCCATCTTCAGTGCGTTGGTAATATTCACCTTGCAAGACCAAACCTTTCTGGTCACTGTTCCCATTTGGCGCCCATTTATAAACCGCATCAATCCCGTTCAGTTTACTGTCGCCAGAATACTGGTGTGTTGCGGTGGCACGGTCCTTGATATTGTCCGCCTGGAAATGGGATAAGCCCAGTTGCCAGCTTGCGCTATCGCCAATGTCTCCACCTGTTTTGACAAACGCTGCCCAGTCACCGATGCCGCTGTGCGAACCACCGACAGGGAAACTTTGACCATTACCCGCTTCCAGACCCAGTTCAATATACTGTTCGGTAGGTAATGCCCAGTTCATACGCAAACCATCCTGCTTGATCTGGTTGCCAAACATGCCACGGTAAACCAGTGGTGCATCATTAAAATTCCAGGCGTGCGCATGTTTACCGTTGAGGTAGCCGATGCCTGAAAAAAAACGTCCGGCGCGAAAGGTCAATCCTTTTCCCAGGCCTAATGTTTCGATATAGGCTTCTTCCAGTTCTGTCGAGGTTTCACCGTTGTCATCAGCAAGTGAAAGGGTTGCCTGTCCGCGCCAATGCTGGTCGGTATTGGCTGAGAGTGTTATTTCAGATTCACCCAGCGAAAAGCCTTCTTTTTCAAGGCCTGCTTCTTCGCCCAGTGCAAAACCGGGTAATGCATAATTATCGGGTGATTGTGAATAGCTGTTATAGCTACCGTTCAAAATCAGGCTAATCGCGGGGTTGAAACTATTGCTTTTAGCGGGTGCAGCACTCCCTGATGTTTTTTCCAGGGACGCATCTTCCGTTGCTTTGATGCGCTCTTCCAGTGCTTCGGTGCGCGCATCATACTCTTTCTTTAATTGATCAATTTGTTGTTTTAACTCGTTGGTCGTTTCCGCCAGTGCAGGCATAGAAACAGTCAGGCAAAGTGTTGCCAGTACTATTTTTTTCATTGGAATCTCCTTACTCTACTGATCTTTCAGCAGGTAATTACTTAAATTTAATTTGGATAATATTGCTTAGTCTGTTTGTCATTTAAAACGCGCCAGAGAACAAAAGCTCACAGCAAATTTTCTTGCAGAGAAGATCAAACAGAACTAAGTGGGATAGATAAGTATTAAGAAATTAAACGAGTGGTGGAGACCGGGGAAGAGGTGAAGAAGGTATAAAAATAAAGAACCGGGGTGTAAAAACCGTATTTTCGGGTGCCAAAAAACCGCCCGAAACAAGGCACTGCGAAAAATCTGCAGTGATCCCATGACCCAGATTATCTGCTGCCAAACATAACTCACAGGGTGCTTTATCTCCAACATGCAGTACATGGTGTGACGAAGCGTGAACCACCAACAGCAGTTGCGTTACCAGCAACATGACTGCCAGGAAGCATACCCGTAATCTATTGTTTAGCATTTTTTTCATCTGTTTTTAAGTGTATAACATCTAACATGATTATTGTGTTGCCACATGCTTAAATTTTGCCAATTGTTGATAAACACTTACCGAGCGAACATGCTCGCAGTTT
>CAZPEE010000286.1:0-2950 GCA_964585525.1 uncultured Cocleimonas sp. | reverse complement strand
CCCATTATACCTATATTCCAGACGAACGGTAGTGAAATAGGCAGTTTCCGCCTATTTCTGATAGGGCAGATTCCGCCTAATTCTAACAATAAGAAGTTTCTATCTAATGCCAATAAGCCAGGGATGCATTTCAGCCTTAAATAACCGGGTCAATGTAACGTTTATTACTTCTTGGGGTTTACCTAGTAGACTATTCTCTATTCTCTTTTGACTACCGCGTAAACAATACTGGATAAGCTACTCTTCTATAAGGCTTAAACTCTCGGTCGCTGAGTACAAACCATACCAGTGCTGTTCCATATTGGCGCAGGCTTTGGCGGGGGAAATGGCTTGATAATGCTGGTGTTTATAATCGCCTTTGTAAACAATCAAACCATCTTTACGCAATTTACCCAGCGCATCGGAAACCTCAAAATTAAGTTTTAATCCAAAAATATCCTGCATAAACTGTTCGCAATATTGTTTGACGGCTTCAACGCTTAAACCACTTTCCCCTGCATCCAGTAACACCGCATAGGCAAGCGCGGCTTCTTTTATATCTTCATCCAGTGCCTGGTCCAGCAAGGTGGCAATCACACCGACATTAATATCAAGGCTGTGGGTGTAAAGGCTCCGCGATAGAACCATTTTGTAATGGTTTTGCTGGTACAGGACATTCTTGATTTGCCTGCCCAACACGCCACCAAAGCCAACAACAGCGAGTATGATGGTAAGCGGCTTAACTGCCAGTGCGATTTTTGAAAGGAAAGCCATAACCCCGCCAACCGTACCTGCCCCGCCGGTGGCAGCCAGTTTGATTTTATCCAGCAAGGTAAAACGCAAGGTTGAATTGGGGAACAGCATTTCCAGGTCTGAGCATGGAATATCACGGAACTGGCGTAGAAATATATAATCATCCGAGGTTTCACCCTGCATTAAGCGGCGATGCCTGCGCATGTGCAACCACAGGTTAAAACGATTCATGCCTTTGTTCTTTAATATGCGCTGTAAATCTTCTGGGCTACGAAAACGAAATAGCATCGTTAAACGGCGGTAAATGGGTATTTCAACATCAATCTTCTTTAAATATAATCTTTTCCAGTCGCGTTTATAGGTCTTGATGAGGCCGTCACCACGCGCATAAATCAGCACTTGCTGGTAATCATCCAGCTCTACACCAATGGATAAACCACGTGTCATTTCATCGTTAAGTGCTTCATTTATCTTTGTTTCATCCAGCTCTTCGTAGTTTGCTTTTTGCGATATTGCAGAAATTTCGCGAAATAGTTTTTTCTGGCGACAGCGCTTTTCTTGCTCCGTCCAAATGCGCTGTGTATGCACATCCCGGTCTGGATTAAAGGGTCGGTAAGCTGACTTTAAGGATAGGTAATAACGGTGGTAGCGTGCATGATATATCGTTTGCAATAGTTCAAAAACTACTGGCAACCGGTCTGGCTCTTTTAGCCCCTGAGCCATTTTTTCAAGGATGGCATGAATCAGTTCACGCCTGGCAACGGGGATAAAGTTTTTATCTGCACTGCTCTGGTGAAGATGAATATTGTGTCGGGAATACATTAGTCTTGTTTGTTTTTTATCGTATTTTTAACCTGTTGATCCTGTTTACGCAGGTGCGCCAGCTTCTCACCGATTTTAAGTTCCAGGCCTCGTGGTACGGGTTCATAGTAAACGGGCTCATTCAGTTCCCTGGGAAAGTAGGTTTCACCTGCCGCGTAAGCGCCCTGTTCCTGATGCGCGTAGCGGTAATCCTTGCCGTAATCCAGTTCTTTCATCAAAGCCGTCGGTGCATTACGCAGATGCATGGGCACATCCAGCGAACCTGACTCCCGTGCATCTTTCATCGCCAGTTTGTAGGCAGTGTAAACCGCGTTGCTCTTAGGCGCAGATGCCAGATAGATGACCGCCTGCGCAATTGCCAGCTCACCTTCCGGGCTACCCAGCCGCTCATAGGCTTGCCAGGCATTCATGGCTAATTCCAAACCACGTGGGTCGGCATTGCCAATATCTTCACTCGCCATGCGCACCACCCGGCGTGCGATATAAAGTGGATCACAACCGCCGTCCAGCATCCGGCAGAGCCAGTACAGCGCTGCATCGGGGTTAGTACCCCGTACTGATTTGTGCAGCGCTGAAATTTGCTCGTAAAATAAATCACCACCCTTGTCAAAACGACGAACTCCTTCACTGGCAATTTCTTCAATCGTCTGCAAAGTGATTTTTCCTTTTTCTGCAAGGTCGGCCGCAATCTCCAGCCAATTTAAGCCACGCCGGGCATCACCATCTGCTGCTTTTGCCAGGAAATCCAAGGCATCTTCATTAAGCGTGAGTTTGCGATTTCCCAGCCCGCGCTCTTTATCTGAAATCGCAGAGTGCAAAATCGTTTTAATATCTTCTGTTGTCAGCGCCCGCAGCACATAGGTGCGCACCCGCGACAACAAGGCATTGTTCAATTCAAAGGAAGGGTTTTCTGTGGTTGCGCCGATAAAGCTGAAAGTGCCATCTTCCACATGCGGTAAAAAAGCATCCTGCTGGGATTTATTGAAGCGGTGTACCTCATCGACAAACAACACGGTACTGCGTCCATCCAGCTCAAAATTCTGTTTGGCAAGCTTGACCGCTTCACGGATATCCTTAACACCCGACAACACCGCCGACAGGGTAATAAATTCAGCACCACTGTAATGTGCAATCAACCTCGCCAGCGTCGTCTTGCCGGTTCCCGGCGGCCCCCAGAACAGCATCGAATGCAGGCGATCCTGCTCAATCGCTGCGCGTAGCTGCCTGCCCTCACCCAGAATATGCTGCTGCCCCACATAGTCATCCAGTGACTGTGGGCGCATGCGTTCAGCGAGTGGGCGGTTGTCGGATTTTTTCAACGATTTGATTCTGTTTAAAAAGATTGATCATTATAACATGCTTGATCAGTGGTGTTATGGGCAAGCAAATAATAAAC
>CAZPEE010000285.1:0-2964 GCA_964585525.1 uncultured Cocleimonas sp. | reverse complement strand
GAAAAAGCCTATCATGCAGCTATTGAGCGGGATAAGCCGATCTCAACCCATCTGGTTCAAAAGCAAATTGTTAATGAAATGGATGTTGCTCTTTACAATAGTATTGAGTATGGACTGAGCCTGGTTGACCTTGATGCCATTGACATCACGCCAGAAATCGAAGAATTACTTGCTATTGACCATCTAAAAAAGCTCCAGCTTTATCCGCTATTTAAAATTGGTAAAGCGTTAACCGTTGCTGTTGCTGACCCGGCCTATCTAAATAATCTGGGTGATGTAAAGTTTGCTACAGAGTTGGTTCCCGAACCTGTTATTGTTGAATACTCTAAATTACAGAACCTTTTATACGGAAATGCGGGAGGCGATGCCGTTGCTTCTGGCATGTCTATCTCTTCCGATACACAGGCAATGGATCTGGTTATTGAGACCGACGAGCTTGAAAAAGAAGAGGATGAAGCCGAAGATGATTCCGGTGTTGATGTAACAGAGTTTGTTAATGAATTATTAAGCCATGCAATCCAGAAAGGCGTGTCCGATATACATATTGAACCCTACGAGAAAATATTAAGGGTTCGCTACCGGATTGATGGCATTTTACAGGTGGTCAGTATGCCACCCAAAACAATCGCACGAAAAATGACTTCGCGCATCAAGGTAATGTCTCGCTTAAACAGCTCGGAACGCCGGGTTCCCCAGGATGGGCGAATTCATTTTAAAGTCGGTGATGACCGCTTTATAGATTTTCGTGTCAACACACTGCCCACGCTTTACGGCGAAAAAATCGTTATGCGTATTCTGGATTCTGACACAGCAGCATTGGGTGTTGATAACCTCGGCTTTGAAGAAAAACAAAAAATGGATTTACTCAATGCCATCGCCAAACCTGATGGCATGATACTGGTTACCGGGCCTACAGGTTCTGGTAAAACAGTAACACTTTATGCCTGTTTAAATATACTCAATACCTCAGAAAAGAATATATCGACCGCAGAAGACCCAGCAGAAATTCAAGTACCCGGCATTAACCAGGTCAATGTTGATAACAAAGTTGGATTAACCTTCGCCAGTGCTTTACGCGCATTCTTGCGACAAGATCCAGATATCATTATGGTCGGTGAGATACGTGACCTTGAAACTGCTGAAATTTCGGTGAAAGCAGCACAAACAGGTCATTTGGTTTTGTCCACCTTACATACAAACAGCGCACCAGAAACCTTAACTCGACTGATTAACATGGGCGTTCCGCCGTTTAATATTGCTTCCTCTGTGCACTTAATTGTTGCCCAACGACTTGCGCGGCGTTTATGTAAAAATTGTAAAACACCTGCAACAGATTACCCTACGAAAGCATTGGTTCAGCTTGGGTTTAATGAGGAAGAGTTAGAATCATCCTCATTAAAAATCTTTGAACCTGTTGGCTGTAGTGAATGTTCAAATGGTTATAAGGGACGCGTCGGTATTTATCAGGTTATGCCTGTCTCACAAGAAATGCAAACCATGATTATGAATGGTGCTAATTCACTGGAAATAGCCGAACAGGCAAGTAAAGAAAATATTAATGATTTGAGACAATCCGCATTAAATAAGGTGCGGGAAGGCGTTACTTCATTGGCAGAACTGGAACGTGTAACCAAAGACTAATACTTACTTAGAAATTAATTGATATTAATAAAGATAAAAACAAGGTAATAAACATGGCATCCGCAGCAATTAAATCAAAAACCGCACACGCTAAATCAGCTGAAAAAGAGCTTCCAGTATTTATTTGGGAAGGTATTAACAAGTCAGGTGTTAAAATTCGTGGTGAAAACGAGGCAGTGAATGAAAACTTCCTGCGGGCAGCACTACGCAGACAAGGTATTACACCCAAAAAGATTGTAAAAAAACGCAAAGGCCTGGGTGGTAAAGCACTTAAAACAGGCGATATTGCGCAATTTGCACGCCAATTAACCACCATGATGCGCTCTGGTGTCCCCATGCTTCAGTCTCTGGAGTTGATCAGCGCCGGACATGAAAAACCCGCCATGCAAGAACTGGTGAAAAAAATCACCAAAGATATCGAAGGTGGTGATGATCTCGCTACTGCCTTATCAAAACATCCTAAATATTTTGATGATTTATTTGTCAACCTGATTCACGCGGGTGAGCAAGCAGGTACTTTGGAAGACATGCTGGATAAAGTGGCAACTTACAAAGAAAAAACCGAATCCATGAAGGCGAAAGTTAAAAAAGCGATGATGTATCCTGTCATGGTTATACTTGCAGCCGTTATTGTATCCACCATAATGCTGGTTTGGGTAATTCCACAGTTTAAAACTATTTTTGAAGGTTTTGGTGCGGATTTACCCGCCTTTACCTTATGGGTTATTGGCTTATCCGAATGGCTACAGGAATCCTGGTGGCAACCTGTGACCATAGCAGTGCTTGTCGCTGTTGGCTTTGTCCAGGGCCGCCGCCGTTCTGCAAAGTTTAGACGCTTTGTAGATGCGACTGTACTTAAATTACCGGTCATGGGCGTTATTATTAATAAATCGGCTGTTGCCAGGTTCTCTCGTACACTCTCAACCATGTTTGCGGCTGGCGTACCATTAGTAGAGTCCATGGATGCGGTTGCAGGTAGTACCGGCAACATCCTTTATCATGATGCGGTCATGCAGATGAAAGAAGATACCGCAAAAGGTGTGCAGTTACATACCGCCATGTTAACGACCCAGCAATTCCCCAGCATGGTCGTGCAAATGACCAAGATTGGTGAAGAAGCAGGTCGACTGGAAGAAATGCTGGATAAAGTAGCAGACTACTTTGAAGAACAGGTGGATGATCTGGTTGATACCTTATCAAAACAGATAGAACCTATCATCATGGCTGTGCTAGGCGTGCTGGTCGGTGGACTGGTTGTTGCCATGTACTTGCCGATCTTCAAACTGGGCGCAGTTGTTGGTTAATTAATAATCACTGTATAAT
>CAZPEE010000284.1:0-3014 GCA_964585525.1 uncultured Cocleimonas sp. | reverse complement strand
GTTGACTGGAATTCAATATCGGGCCATTTCTCCATTGCCATTTGCAGGTTTACCCGTGTTGGTGCGATGTAGACTAGCTCGCCGGCATGGTCCAGTGCCAGGTTGTTTTCGGCTTTTTGCTTGAATTGTTTGAGCATAACTTCATCGTCGCAGGCGATCCAGCGTGCGGTTTGCACGTTGACGGCTTCAAACTGGCAATCCACCTTGTATTCATCCTTGAGGCGTTGTGCCACCACTTCAAATTGTAGTACGCCCACTGCACCCAGAATCAGGTCGTTGTTGATAAAGGGCTTGTAAAGCTGGGTTGCACCTTCTTCACACAACTGGCTGAGGCCTTTTTGCAGCTGTTTCATTTTCAGTGGGTCTTTTAATTGTGCGCGTCTGAAAAGTTCGGGTGCGAAATTTGGAATCCCGGTAAAGTAGAGTTCTTCACCCTGGGTAAAGGTATCGCCAATCCGGATTGTACCGTGGTTATGGATGCCGATAATATCGCCAGGGTAAGCGCTATCGACATGGCCACGATCAGCTGCCAGGAAGGTAAGGGCATCAGGTATTTTCACGTCTTTTTTAAGGCGAACATGGTTAAGCTTCATACCCTTTTTAAAACTGCCGGAACAGATACGCATAAAAGCAACGCGGTCGCGGTGTTGCGGGTCCATATTTGCCTGAATTTTAAAAATAAACCCGGTGAATTTTTCCTCGTTGGGCGAGACTTCACGCGTCGTCGTAGGTCGTGCTTGTGGCGCTGGTGCGTATTTGACAAAATCTGCCAGAAGCTCCGCTACGCCAAAGTTGTTGACTGCCGAACCGAAAAATACCGGCGTCAGTTCGCCCCGCAGGTAGGCATCCACATCAAAAGCATTGCTAGCACCTTGTACCAGCTCGATTTCCTCACGTAATTCTTCCGCTTGAGTACCGAGTAAATCATCCAGTCGGGGATTGTCAATGCCTTCAATGACTTCGCCTTCGAGTATTTTCCCTTCATGGTTGGGGTCGTATAAATGTACCCTGTCATTTTGAATGTGGTAGACACCCTTGAGCCGCTTTCCCATGCCAATCGGCCAGGTAACCGGCGCACATTTGATTTTGAGTATGCTTTCGACTTCATCCAGCAGGTCTATCGGGTCACGCCCTTCACGGTCCAGCTTGTTAATGAAGGTCATGATGGGCGTATCACGCAGTCGGCACACTTCCATTAATTTAATGGTACGCGCTTCAACGCCCTTGGCAACGTCGATAACCATCAAGGCTGAATCCACAGCAGTCAACACGCGGTAGGTGTCTTCCGAGAAATCTTCGTGGCCGGGGGTGTCCAGCAGGTTGACGATTTTATCTTCACCTTCGCCAAGGCAGTAGGGAAACTGCATTACCGAGGAGCTGACCGAAATACCCCGGTCTTTTTCCATTGCCATCCAGTCGGAGGTGGCGTGCCGTGCAGCTTTGCGACCCTTGACGGAACCGGCAAGCTGAATCGCACCGCCGAACAAAAGCAGTTTTTCGGTGATGGTGGTCTTACCCGCATCCGGGTGCGAGATTATCGCAAAGGTGCGGCGTAAGGCAGTTTCTTCTGAATGTGTTGCCATAGTTTTGTGCTTTGTTTTGTGCTTTGTTGTTTCCCTCTTAATTAAAAGAGGGTTGTTGTAAAAGTACGCGCTTGTAGGTTGGCGCTGAGCTTGCGAAGCCCAACGTGACCCCAATCATTGAGCCTCTCCAGTTTAATTATTTATTAACGCAGAGGCCGGAGAAGCGCGGGGAAAAAATTCACTTTTATGTCGCCTTCAACCTGCAATTCTAGTTTTTGCGACACGCTCTGGGGTTTATCCCTAATTGTGTAAGCCTATCACCAAGGCTTCCAGCAAGGCTTTTTGCGCGTGCAGGCGGTTTTCGGCTTCATCCCAAACGACGCTTTGCGGGCCTTCGAGAACAGCAGCGCTGACTTCTTCTTCACGGTGCGCGGGCAGGCAGTGCATAAACAGCGCATCCTTGTGTGCAAGTGACATAACGGCCGAATCAACCTTGAATGACTTGAAAGCCTTTTCGCGGATTTTTTGTTCGTCTTCCTGTCCCATGCTTGCCCAGACATCGGTGGTGATAAGGTCAACGCCTTTTACTGCATCATTAATATTATGGAAAAGTGTAACGTGATTGCTTAAGTTTTCCATTAATGTCGCGTCAGGTTCATAGCCTTTGGGGCAGGCGATATTGAGGTGGAAGCCAAACTGCCTGGCTGCATTCATCCAGGAATGACACATATTATTGCCGTCACCCACATAGGTGGCTGTTTTACCTTCAATACTGCCGCGATGCTCAATATAGGTCATCATGTCGGCGAGTAGCTGGCAGGGGTGGAAATCATCGGTGAGTGCATTGATCACTGGAACGCTGGAATGTGCTGCAAAGTTTTCCACAATATCATGGCCGAAGGTGCGTATCATCACCACATCGACCATGCTGGAAATAACCCGTGCGCTGTCTTCAATTGGCTCGCCACGCCCAAGCTGGGTATCACGCGAGGACAAAAACATGGCGTGTCCACCAAGCTGGTTCATGCCGGCTTCAAAAGAAACACGGGTGCGGGTGGATGATTTTTCAAAAATCATCGCCAGCGTCATGTTTTTAAGCGGCTCGTGGGTTTTACCGTTTTTGAAATCTTTTTTGGTGTTGATCGCATGCATTAAAAGCTGTTGCAATTCATCACGGCTAAAATCCATTAGGGTTAGAAAATGCCTGGGTTTGGACATCTTGAGAGGTCTCTTTAATAGTTTAGGTTTAGTAAAACGTCTTGATCAGGATAGATACGGCATTAATAATCGTATCGGCTTGTTCTTTGTCGATAATCAGTGGCGGCAACAGGCGTATGACATTATCGGCGGTAACGTTAATCAGTATTTGTTCATCCAGTGCCTGTTTGACCAAATCAGTGTAGTTTTTGGATGCATCCGGCACTAACTCGATGCCAATCATCAAGCCTTTGCCACGAACTTCTTTAACGATGTCAACACCATCAAGTTGGG
>CAZPEE010000283.1:0-3015 GCA_964585525.1 uncultured Cocleimonas sp. | reverse complement strand
TTTCCTAATGCAGGATTAGTATCACCACAGAGTGTATCAAAAGATTGGTTGCCACAAAAAATGCAGGAAGCCGAACAAATCTGGGTGAGCGAAGATAGCATATCAATGATCTACGAAGCACTAACTTCGGGTGCACAAACAGGAATAATCCGCCTGGATAAATTGCCCGGAAACAAGTCAACGCGTGTCACACAGGAGATTGACCGCTTACTGGCGGAACACCGTGTGATGACACCCTCATTCAGTTCATCCAGCCACATAGAGTCTCATCATGCACTTAACGAAGCCGACCGTTGTGCCAGATTAATACTCAAAAAATTTGAGCTATGAAGATCCAGATATGAAAAAAGCACTCAGCATTGTCCAGTTAGTTCCTGATTTACATAGCGGTGGTGTGGAAAAAGGTACATTGGAAGTAGCCAGGGCGGTTGTGGATGCAGGGCATCGCTCCATCGTTATTTCAGCCGGAGGCGGTCTGGTTAAAACATTGCTTGCAGAAGGCAGTGAACATGTGCAATGGAACCTGGGTAAAAAATCGCCCCTGACTTTTTTACAGGCAGGAAAACTCAGGCGCTGGTTAAAGACAAATCAGATTGATATTTTACATGCCCGCTCGCGCCTGCCTGCATGGGTTGCCTACCTTGCCTGGAAAAAAATGCCAGCAAATCAACGCCCGCGTTTTATCACGACCATGCATGGGCTAAACTCCGTTAGCCGTTATAGCAAGGTGATGACCTATGGCGAACGGGTGATTGCAGTTTCTGAAACGGTTAAACGCTATATGCTGGAACATTATCCCGATACGCCGGCAGATAAAATCATAACGATTCCCCGCGGTATTGATCATGAGGAATTCCCTTTTGGCTATCAGCCGGATGATCGCTGGCTGACAGATTGGTATCAGGCATTTCCACAAACCAGAGGGAAATGGTTACTGACATTACCGGGTCGATTAACACGTCTTAAAGGCCATCATGATTTTATTGATGTGATCAAAAAGTTGAAGCCGGATGTGCCGAAAATACATGGGCTTATTGTTGGTGGGGAAGACCCTAAACGACAGGGATATGCACAGGGGCTTTATCAACGCGTTAAAGATGAAGGACTGGAAAATAGCATTACATTCACGGGTTACCGCAGTGATATGAAACAGATTTATGCGATTTCTGCCGCTGTATTGTCTCTCTCGACCAAACCAGAATCTTTTGGGCGAACAGCGGTGGAAGCCATTAGCCTTGGCAGGGCTGTTATCGCCTATGACCATGGCGGGGTAGGGGAAACACTGGGTACGATTTATCCGCAGGGTTTGGTTAAATTAAAGGATATCCAGGGTATCATGGAGAAATGTAACCAGCTTTATCAGGAAGAAATACTGACTCCGCAACACGCTCAAATGGTTTATAAAAAAGGCATGATGCTGGATCAGACCTTGTCCTTGTATGAGAGTCTGGCATGACCTGGTTTACACTCGATGTCCTGGTTTTGTTTGTGGTGCTTGTGCTGGCGGTTTATTATTCGCGCAGATATGCCTGGTGGAAAAAGACGGTTGCTTATAAACAGCCCAGGGTATTGATGTACCATATGGTTCGTGAGCCTGTTGCAGGTGCGAAATTCAATGCTTTGCGTGTCAGCCCTGCTATGTTTGAAAAACAAATCCGTTATTTGAGTGATAACGGCTGGCACTTTTTTACCCTATCTGAACTGATTAAACAAAAAAACGATTTACCGCAAAAGAGCGTCGCCATCACCTTTGATGATGGTTATGCAGATAATCTGACAAATGCTTTGCCCATCTTAAAAAAATATCATGCAAAAGCAACCATCTATCTGGTGCTTGACCGCCATAACCGTGAATGGTCGAGCAAGCGTAAAAAGAAAAACAACTCTGGTGAATTGATGAAAGAACCCAAGTTGCTGGATGGCCAGGTACGAGAACTGATTGATTCGGGTTTGATTGAGATAGGTTCGCATACCTTGACACATGATAACCTACCGGCATTATCGCCAGAGCAAAAACAGCAGGAGATTGTCGAATCCCGCAAGCAACTGCAGCGCCTGTTTAACATTGAGTGCGATGCTTTTTGCTATCCTTTTGGTTTATATGATGAAATGGATTTAAAACTGGTAAAACAGGCCGGTTATACCCATGCGACAACTACTGAAAAAGGTATTGATGATTTGAGTACTGCTGATCCTTATCAACTCAAACGGATCACCATCAGCGGCAAGGATAATATGCTGGCGTTCAGGCTTAAATTGAAAACGGGCAAACGAGGCGTGAAAAAGTGAAGATTTGCCTGGTCATGGGGGGAGATGAAGAAGGCGGCCTGGAGAACCATGTGCTGGGATTGGCGAATGCACTGGCAGATAAGCATGAGGTACACCTTATCGCTCATCAAAAATATGCAAGCAGGCTGGAGTCGGTGATGTTTCATCCACTTGATTTAAGCAAAAGCCGCCGTAACCCTTTTCTGTTGGTTGCTGTCGCAAAACGTATTCGCACGATTGCACCCGATATTATCCACGCGCAAGCCAGCAAAGCGGCATCCATCGTATCCATATTGAAGCCCTTTTTACCCAAGAGGGTTAAACGGGTGGCGACGCTACATAGCCTTAAACGTAAACTGGCTGCGTTTGAAACGTTTGACTGGGTGATTGGTGTATCTGGCAGGGTGCTGGAAACATTGCAAAACACCAATCAATCCGTGATTTATAACGGTGTGGATGTGGATAAGCAACGGCTTCAACAACGAGACTACCTGCTTGATGAATTGAATCTGCCTGCTAAGCATAAATTGATCGTTGCCATAGGTAGGTTGGTTCCCGTAAAACGGTTTGATCTTTTGATAGCGGCGTTTCAGGGCATTACAGATGCACAGTTATTCATTGTGGGTGAAGGAAAAGAGCGTCCGAAACTGGAACAACAAGTTAAAGAAAATGACCAGGGTAACATTCATTTTCTGGGGAACCGCCCAGATAATATCGAAATATTAAGCGCCGCTGATTTGAGCGTGA
>CAZPEE010000282.1:0-3057 GCA_964585525.1 uncultured Cocleimonas sp. | reverse complement strand
TTTTGCACAGTGGATGGGCTAATGTTGAAAACACTAGCTAAGGCAGATTGACTTAATTTTAGTTTTTTACGAATAGAAACTATTTGCTCAGGAGAATACTCCTGAACTTCGGGAAGGCATAGTTTCTCAATATTTTTCATAGTAATATCGTCAACTAAACCACTTTTGTTTAAGTCTTTAATTGTACTTGTAACTGATTCTGCAATTGAATTTCTCATAATTCTGTTACCTCAATAAAGTCACCATTTTTAACTGCTATTTCTAAAGCCTCTGGTGATAATGCCAGTATGATTTTAGCGAACTCTTTTAAAACAATAAGTTCTTTAGCGCTTACATTTGATTGGCTATTTTTAGAAAAACCATGGATATAAATAGCTCTATCGTTGCTTTTAAAACAAAGTATGCTTCTTCCACTACCACTCTTTCCTTGACCTTGAAATCTAATACGCTTTTTAATTAGAGAACTACCGAGGTTAGCTTCGTACGAACCTTCAATTACTTCTTCGATTGCGTTATATAATTCACCTTCTGGAATATTCTGCTTCTTTACCCATTTTGAGAATTTCTTAGTCATTAGCCGTTTCATTCTATTTTATTATAGCACTAAGTGATACAATTTCAAGATGGCAGTTTTTTAGTTTTTGATAGCATAACGAGGCAGTAGAAAAACTCATTTTTTAACTCAATTTCTTGTTTTAACCTGGTTTTTCAAAGACTTCAACCTAAATTCCCCAGTTAACCGCTTAGCGTGTCAATTAAGCTATTGATATAAATTAACATTGTACCAATATCTGAGTTCACTCTCTGGATGAAGGCGCTACGACATGCAGTGCAGCCCGATTTGCATGCCTGTCTATGTAAAAAAAACGTGAAGTCATGAATAATCCACGCAAAAAACATTTCTTATTTTCCTTCAAACCAGTCCAATCACCGAAATTTGCCGTCCGTAGTCTTTCTTTTTCTGGTGTGTATTGCGTCTGTAACTAAAAAACTGGTCGTCCAGCGCATAGGTATCCAATCCCAGATTTTCAATCGTGCCTATGCCACTTCGTTCACATTGTTTGGTTAGATAGGCTGGCAGGTCAAAATAATTTTTATCGTCTTTTTGCAGTAAAAACTGTTCAACGGGAAAATCGCTGAGTGTTATCAACTGCTGTATAAAATCTTCACGCACTTCGTAGGATGATTGCTGTATGCAGGGGCCGATACAGGCCGTAATGGCTTCTTTTTGTGCGCCCAGTTTACACATTTGATCGACAACGGCAGCAATTATCCCTTTAACTGCCCCACCCCAACCAGCATGTGCGGCGGCTACAATCGGTGTATTTGATGCGGCAAACAGGACGGGCGCGCAATCAGCTCCCAGGACACTTAAAGCCACGCCTTTATCTTGCGTTAGCATCGCATCACCAGAGCGGAAACCATCTGCCAAGCCCGATGGCATGCCTTTTTTGATATGAAATACCTGGGTGGAATGAATCTGGTTTAAACCATACAGCGTAGCTGAATCCAGCCCCAGTGCAGCCATTGCCAACGCACGGTTTTGCATAACGTTTTCGATGTTATCGTGTGATCCTGGACTGCAATTCAAAGAAGTGTATACGCCGTCTGATAGCCCGCCGTTTCGGGAAAAAAAACCATGCTGTATGCCATCAAGCTGGCTTAACAGCTTACTTTTTACCGGTTTGATCCTGGTTTGCATTGAAATTGTTTATTCCTTTTAGACTACATGCCTGTGCTATAATTTTGTCATGCCTGAAGATAAAAAAACCGACAAATCCATTAAGAATGTGACTTACATTTTTTCACATACTACACTGCTCTCTGCCTTAAAAGAATGGGAAAAAGAGCAGATTGAACATTACCCGCAGCAAAAAGAAAGAATCCAGATAACGGTGGTTGCCATGCAGCATTTTCTGCGCTCAAAACAGGTGATGGAGCATAAAATGATTATGAATGGCGACCCGCATGATTTTGTGATTGACATGCCAGACAGCCTTGACTCTCCCAAAAAATCTAAGGCTTGATTAAAACGAGCAGAACCAATCCCGCCAAAATGACATAAACGCCAGTGCGCCAGTAAAATACTTTTTTAAAACCATCTGGAACCATGCGGTTGGTGCTGGGGAAAATAACACGCAGCAAACCGATCAAAAAAAGTGAAACACCTGACAACACCAATAAAACTCCAATCGACGCCAGCATTCAACGCTCCCTGTTTTTTGTAAAACAATCAAGACAAACTTCAATGATGCAATAAACGCCCACCATCCACCGCTATCACCTGCCCGGTAATATAATCAGCATCACGCACTAAAAACAGCACTGTTTTAGCGATGTCTTGCGGGCTACCCTCACGCTTGAGCGCGGTTCTATCCAGCAGCTCCTGTTGCTCGGCCTGATTCTGGTTTTCTTCGTCTTCAGGCCACAAGATTGCCCCTGGCGCAACACCATTTACCCGGACATCCGGGCCTAATTCACGCGCCAGTGATTTGGTCAACATCAACATACCCGCCTTGGCAATGGTGTAGACGGGGTAGCCTTTTAACGGCCTAAAGCCATGCACATCAACCATATTGACGATACACCCCTTGTTTTTTACAAGATGGGGGGCAGCAGCCTGTGCCAAAAATAATGGTGCTTTGACATTGCTACCCAGCAAATCATCCCAGTCTGCTTCGTCGATCTTTCCAACAGGGGTAGGATAAAAGGTGGATGCATTATTCACCAGAATATCAAGACGGCCAGCCTGATTAACAACGCTGCTGACCAAATTATCCAATCCGGCAATATCCAAAAGATCAGCCTGCTGCAAAAAACACGAATCGGCGCGTAATGCATTTAACCCGGCACACAAGGTTTCAGCACTCGCTGAAGAACTACGATAATGTACCACCACCGTCGCCCCCGCATCATGCAGTGTTGTGACGATTTCAGCGCCAATGCGCCTTGCCGAACCTGTCACTAATGCGACTTTACCTTTGAGATTATGCATGTAGACTTACCCGTCATATGAAACACACCCTAAGTCTACCAGAACCCGATGCCGATGCATTA
>CAZPEE010000281.1:0-3065 GCA_964585525.1 uncultured Cocleimonas sp. | reverse complement strand
CGAAGGACACAGAGAACACGAAGGAAGACAGGAACAGGAGTATTTGTTTTATTCTTTGCTTAAGCCTTTTAAATAATTATTAATCAGTGATTCTACCAGTGCCTTAATGTCATTTTCGGATTGCTCCTGGCGATTCAAAAAATCAAAACCCAGTACGCAAACACCATGAACACCGCTCCATAAGGCATTGGCGGCCAGGTGGGTATCAATATTCAGGTTTAACTGCTTTAGCTGGTTTTCAACCAATTCATACAAACGAACGATGTGCGCCTGAAACCAGTCGGGAGCAATGTCACCATCGGGCAAGCTATGATCGAATATGGCACGCCACAGGTGTTTGTTCTGGGTGGCAAAGTTTAGGTACTCTTGCCCCAGTTGCAAGATGCAGTTTTGCGGGGAAGAGCCGGGTTTTATTGAAGCCGAAAGCTGTTGATAGAGCTGTTCCAGGGTGATGGCGTTGATGTGCAGGATTAGCTCATCCTGATTTTTGAAGACCAGGTAGAGTGTGCCGGGTGTGTAGCCGATCTGGGTGGCAACTTTGCGTGCAGAGAGAGAGGATAGTCCCTTTTCGCGAATTAATTCACGTGCGGCGTTGATTGCCATTTGTTTAATTTGTTCTTTACTGTGGTCACTTCTTCTTGCCATAGGTCAAATTCTATACCAATTATCGGAAAAACTAAACACTGTTCAAAATGAATTGGAAAACTATTGAACAGTGTTTATTTTATGTGGTATAAATAACTAAACACCGTTTAATTTAATGATATTTTAAGGTTAACCGCCCTAAGCGGGTTTGTTTTAGATATAAATTGAACGGTGTTTTTTAAAGTATTTTTAATAACAGGAGGCTCTTATGAGTTCTTTAATCAAACAGTTTTTAGGTAAATCCAGAATAGGATTGCTAGCGGTATTGCTGGCAACGATAAATATTTTTGCTGTTGGCACGGCAACAGCAGCGGGTTTGCTAAGCCCCGCGGATGGCACAACGCCCGCGCTGGATATACGTGAGCATCATGTCAATGTCGTGCTGGAAGATGGATATGCGACGACGCAGGTTGATCAGGTTTTTCATAATCCACACAATAAGGATCTGGAGGCGATTTATTCGTTCCCGGTTCCAGAGAAGGGTGCTGTGTCGCAGTTTACCATGTGGATTGATGGCAAGCCGGTACACGGTGAGGTGCTGGAGAAAAAACAGGCACGTCAGGTCTATGAAGAAGAAAAGGCAGCCGGTAATGATGTCGGACTGACCGAACAGGATAGTTACAAGACCTTTGAAATTCGTGTCAGCCCAGTCAGGGCAGGGCAGGATACGCGCATTCAGCTGGTGTATCTGCAGCCGGTGCATATGGATACCGGGATTGGTCGCTATGTCTATCCGCTGGAAGATGGTGGCGTGGATGAGCAGAAAAAAGCATTCTGGACAGCATCTGAGGCAGTCAAAGAGAAGTTTAGTTTTGACCTGAAATTAAGGTCGGGTTATCCGGTAGAAGCGCTTCGCACGCCTAATCAACCTTTGGCACAGATCAGTAAACTGGATGATAAGCAATGGTTGTTGAAAATGACGAATAGCGCGGCAGCCGCACAGACATCAAATGACGATGGTAGTGCGCCGCAGGCAACAACGAATGCTGCAAATCACAATCAGCCCGCCTTTACGCTGGATAAGGATATAGTGGTTTACTGGCGGCATGCCGATGGCTTGCCGGGCAGTATTGATCTGGTGACTTATAAGCCCGATGCCAATAAGCGCGGTACGTTCATGATGACGATTACACCAGCAGATGACCTCAAACCCATCACCGAAGGTCGTGACTGGGCGTTTGTGCTGGATATTTCAGGTTCGATGAGTGGTGGCAAGTGGTCGTCGTTAACTGATGGTGTTGCGCAGGCATTAAAGGCGATGAAGCCTGAAGACCGTTTTCGCATTATTTTATTCAATAGCTCGGCGCGGGAGCTTACCAACGGTTTTGTCAATGCAACACCAGAGAACATCCGTAGTTATTCGGAGCAGATAAGCCAGATGCGTCCGCACGACGGAACCAACCTGTATGCTGGTTTGAAAAAAGGCATGAAATCGCTCGACGCTGATCGCACCACCAGCATAATTCTGGTTACCGATGGTGTTGCCAATGTGGGCGAAACTGAGCAGAAAAAGTTTCTGGAGCTGGTGCGTCAAAAAGATGTGCGCCTGTTTTCATTCATTATGGGTAATAGCGCCAACCGTCCCTTGCTGGAAGTGATCACACGGGAATCCGGTGGTTTTTACGCGACTATTTCCAATAGCGATGATATAGCCGGACAGTTGATGCTGGCGGCTAGCAAGGTCAGTCATCAGGCGTTCCATGATGTGAAAGTGAAAATAAGCGGCGTGAAAACATCGGATATGTCACCAGAAAACATCGGTACGATTTACCGTGGTCAGCAGATTATACTGTTTGGTCATTACCGCAAGGATGGTGATGCGCTGGTTGAAGTGAGCTCGAAAATTTCGGGTACAGACCATCGTTATAAAGCCAGTTTTAAATTTCCTAAAGTGTCTACGCTTAATCCTGAAATCGAACGACTGTGGGCTTTTGCCAGCATTGAGGAAATGCTGCAAAAGATGGAAGATTTTGGTGAAGATGCCGATTCAAAACAGGCGGTGACTGATCTTGCGAAAGCATATTCGCTGGTAACAGATTACACCTCAATGATTGTGTTGCGCGAAGATGTATTCGCAAAACGCGGTATTGAACGTAACAATGCCAAGCGTATTGCCATTGAGCAGGTAGCACAACAGCAACGTGCAGAGGCTCCGCTGGTAAAGCATACGATTGATCCGGGTGTCCAGCCTAAACGCGCTAGCACGCATCATATGTCATTCGGTGGCGGCGGTGGAGCATTTACGCCAGTCTGGTTATTGCTATTTGCGCCGATGCTTTGGTTTAGGAAAAACAGGAAGAATATAAAATAAAAAAGTAAAGTTTACGGGACAGTTTTTCTGTCCCGTATGTCTTTTATCCTAGAGTCCTCAGTTGACCGCTTATTACAAGTAATAACAAAATGAATTATATGAAAATTAA
>CAZPEE010000280.1:0-3079 GCA_964585525.1 uncultured Cocleimonas sp. | reverse complement strand
GAGCTTGCCTGTGGCAATATCAAAAACAGGAAACGGTTTTTAAACCTGATCTCACGATTACCCCATGCAAAACAGGCGACGGATGACGAAGTTTTATTTTTTATAGAAAACAATCAACTCATGGGTAAAGGCATGGGTTATATCGACGCACACCTTTTAGCATCAACCGCACTTACCCAGTCAGCAAGGATATTCTCAAGGGATAAACGACTGACTAAATCTGCAAAAGCTCTGGGGCTAAATGTAGTCTTTGGTTAGCCCATTGCCGTAGAGAAGTCACGGATTCAGGTTTTATTTCTATCACTGTCTTGGCGCTTCAATCTTATTCAGGATACTTTGCAGTATCTGGTCAGAGGTATAGCCTTCCAGTTCCATTTCTGGCGCAAGCCCAACACGATGGCGCAAAACGGGCAGGGCAATGTCCTTGATGTCATCAGGCGTAATATGGTCGCGGGCGTGTAGCATGGCTTGTGCACGGGCGGCGCGGATGAGTGAGATACTACCGCGTGGCCCTGCACCAATACTTAAGCCTTGCCAGTCGCGTGTGGCTCGCACAATGCGTACCGCATAGTCGATGACGCTTTGGTCTGCCTCAACCTCGGCAGCCAGTGTCTGCATGGCTAAAATGGTCTCAGGTGTGGCGATAGCTTGCACATTGGAAATATTAAGCTGGTCTCCGGTTTGATGGTTGGTGACAGCGGCGACCATCAGGTTTTCTTCGCTGTTTTCCGGGTAATTGATATAAATTTTCAGTAAAAAACGATCCAGTTGTGCTTCTGGTAACGGGTAAGTGCCTTCCTGCTCCAGTGGGTTTTGCGTGGCAAGTGTCATAAAAGGAAGTGGCACAGGATGTGCTTCGCCCTCGATAGTGACTTGTCTTTCCTGCATCACTTCCAGCAGCGCAGATTGTGTTTTTGCCGGTGCACGGTTGATTTCATCAGCGAGTAGCAGGTTGGTAAAGACAGGGCCCTTGCGCACGCTAAATTGTTTGCTGTCCATATCGTACAGCGTGTGTCCGGTGACATCCGCTGGCATTAAATCCGGGGTAAACTGGATGCGGTTGAATTGTCCATCAAAAGTTGCAGCAAGCGCCCTGACCAGCAAAGTTTTGCCTAAACCCGGCACACCTTCAATCAGTACGTTACCACCAGCAATCAACGCAATCAGTGTTTCGTCAATCACCTGCTTTTGCCCAATAATGGCTTTGCCAATTTCCTGTTTAAGCTGCTGCGCCAGCTCGCTGGCTTGTTGTAGTGTCATGTTTGTCATAGTTTTTCCTGTTTAAAAGACGCTTTTCTGATGTTTTCCAGTTGCCGGATCAAATAGGTAAATTCTTCGCTTTGTTCAACCGTTTTATCGAACAGTAGTTTCTGAAGTGTTTCTGGTTTCATGCCGGTTTGTTCGACAAGGATTTGTAGTTGTTCATCTTGCTGTAGTTGCGCCCATCCGGGGTGGATTTGTGCAAGCCGCTGCATCAGTGCCTGGCGGGAGCTATCTACCAGTAGTTGTTTTTTATCATGTTTCCAGTAAAAATTGCCACTGCTGCTGATGTGTTCATTGAGGCTGCGACGATTTTCCGTTTGTTTGGGAATCATGGGGCCGAAACGGCGTGAGCTACTTAATAACCATGCGAGGAACAAAAGTATCATGGATGCTAAAAATGCCCAGCCGTAGCGCCACATGAGTGTCCAGAGTGAGGGCATTTCATCATGGTTGATTAGCCATATTTCGGCTGGTTGATTGAGGGAGTTGTGTAAACCATGCACCAGTTGCCAGAGTATTTCTGCATGGTCTGATTGTTCTAATGTCCGGTTGTTTATAAAGGCAAGGTCGGAAGCAATCGTTACCATGCCCTTGCCAAGATGTTGGCGGATGATGAAAGTATGATGATCAATTTTGATTTGCTCGGATGTGGCCATACGGTCTTTTTCCAGTATTAGTGGGTAAAACCAGTCACTGCGTAGGGTAAGCTCATCGGGCGCATTTTTTAGTTTAATCTTGTGTTGTTTTGCCTTTCTGATGTTTGCATTGAATATATCATTGAGGCTTTCCCCTTCGTTTTCATCTGTATCCTCGTCTTTACCTTTATCCGTTATATCTTCCCAGGGAGCGTAGAATGACACGCGTTTTCCGGTGCGGATGCCTAGTTTACGCTGTAATGGATCGCGGCTTTGGCGTTTCTCCATGATGGCATTTATTTCATCCTGGTATGCTTCATCATGCTTTTCACTTTTATTGTTATCATCATTATCGTCTTCTGAATCTTTGGCTAAATCATCAGCCTTGCCAAAATAACTCCAGTCACTCGTAGCCTGGGCAATTAGATGACCTCCAGATTTTACCCAGTCCAAAATGGCTTCGGTGCGTTTTCCGGAAAGGCTGGAACGGTTACTGTTAAGGATGATGACTGTATTGGTATCGGGGAAGCCTCCCATGCCCTGTACGCTTTCTTTGCTGCTAGTGGGAATTCCCATGCGTTTTAAAAACAGGCGGGCAGCATACAGGGGGTTGTTACGTGCTTCGCCTTTGAATCCTGTATGGGTCTCGACTTCCTTGTATTCATGTGTCTGGTAAAAACTGTAGACGGAAAAGCCAATGAGCAAACTGAATAGGATAGCAATCAGCAGGGTTGTTTTTTTATCCATGGGCAGTGTTATCCCCTTTTATGCCAGATGCTACAAAAACACTGTGCCATTGTGTAAACAGGCTGGACATGCTTTTCTGCATGGCTTCATCGGGTTTACGATGTGCATAGGCTATGGCCTGCCACTGCCTGGTAAGCTGTTGTAAATAATCTTGTTTACTTGTGTTGATTCTTTTGGCGGCATGCTTGAGTACATCGCCTTCGGTGTCGCTGTTTTGCAGTTGTACTTTTTCCTGGTTGATCAGATGTACCAGAGCGCCACGATATAGCAGGCTAAGTGATTCGCGATGTTTGCCCGATTGCCACAGGCCCTGTGCCTCACCAACGATATCGTCGGGTAATGAGTCGGGGCGTACATCCATGCCGAACATGATTTCAGGAGGCTGGTACTCGTCTTCTGTTTTAGTGTTTCCCTGAAATAGATGCAACCATTTC
>CAZPEE010000279.1:0-3080 GCA_964585525.1 uncultured Cocleimonas sp. | reverse complement strand
TATAGCGATGCAAGTAAAAAATTATGATCCACATCAAACAAAACCAGGGTAGGTGTATATCCCTGAAAAAAAAGTGGAGTATATTAGGGAAACCCCATATAATCGCCAGCCTTATTTATTAGATTCTATATCTTTCAAAGATATGTTGGAGAATATATGTCAAATCATGCACCAAAGGCCGATCCGGTTACTAAGTTATTCTTTATATTGGGTTCACTTGCTTTGTTAGGCGCTGTGTATATCCTGGTTACCAGCTTAATTCATACTTTCCAAAAGAATATGACGAAAGGTGAAATGGATAACACCATGAAGGTTGCTGCTGTTGCTGATAATTTAAAACCCATTGGTTCTGCTGCGGCAGGCAGTGCACCAGCCGCAAATGCTGCTGGGCGTTCAGGAAAAGAACTTTACGGTGCGGTATGTCATGCTTGTCATGCAACCGGCTTGCTTGAATCTCCAAAATTTGGCGATAAAGATGCCTGGGGAAAACGGGCAGCAGTTAATGGCCTGGAAGGATTAATCTCTTCGGCAACAAATGGTAAAGGTTCCATGCCTCCCAAAGGTGGCGATCCGTCCATCACTGATAGTGAGCTTAAGGCAGCAATTTTATATATGACAAAAGAAGCGGGCCTTGATTTAGGCGGTGCTGCACCAGCGGCTGCTCCGGTTAAAGCAGATAAAGCAGAAGCGACGGCGGCGAAGCAGGAAACGTCTTCTACAGCTGAAGCTCCAACAGCTGAGGCTTCAACAGCAGAAGCCCCAACCGTTGCGACGCCAGCGGTTGAATCGAAACCTGTTGAAACAGTGGCAGATACAAAAGAAGAATCTTCTGCTGCCGCTAAAACAGTAGAAGCAAGTGCTCCTGCCAAAGAAGCCGCAACAGCAATAGAAGAAAAGCCAATGGCTGCGAAAGCTGCAGCACCTGCCGCAGCCGCCGTTGCGGCGACTTCAGCCCCGGCTGCTACTTCTTCTGGGATTGATGGCGAAAAAGTGTATAAATCAGTCTGTTTTGCTTGCCATGCGTCAGGTGTTGCAGGTGCTCCCGTTTTTGGTAACAAGGAACTATGGGCGCCACGTATTGCTACGGGTAAAGACGCATTGTATCACTCTGCACTCAATGGAAAAGGCGCTATGCCACCTAAAGGCGGTAACCTGACCCTGGATGATGCCAAGGTTAAAGCAGCTGTAGACTACATGGTTAGCCACGCACAGTAATTCATTCTTAAATGCTGTAGAAAAGGCACCTTCGGGTGCTTTTTTTATGCATAATAACAACTATGCAATCAACCGGCTCACCTGCACCTTATACCTGGAAAACAATCTCGCATTATGTGCTGGCGCATAAACGTTCCCTGGTGTTTGCCAATATCGTAGCCATTCTGGCAAGCCTGCTAATCGTACCCATTCCACTTTTAATGCCATTGTTAGTTGATGAGGTATTGCTCAATAAACCCGGTAAACTACTTGCTTTTTTAAATGATTTTTTCCCAACAGAATGGCATGGGCCCGTGCTTTATATTGGTATCATAACGCTTATTACGGTTATGCTACGCATTGTGGGATTATTTTTAATGGTGATCCAAACCCGCGAATTTACCCTGATCGCCAAAGATATCACCTATAACATCCGTAAAAAACTACTCGGTAAAGTTAAATCTGCTGCTATGGCTGAATATGAAACGCTAGGTAGCGGCACCATCAGTTCCTATTTTGTGGTAGATATTGAAACGATTGATAATTTTCTGGGTGTTACCATTAGCAAATTTATCGTTGCTGTACTGTCTTTGATTGGCATTATCATTGTGCTGCTCTGGTTACACTGGCAACTTGCACTATTTATTATTTTACTCAATCCGCTGGTGGTTTTTTTCACCATCAAAATGGGAAGTTTTGTCAAAGAATTAAAGAAAAAGGAAAACAAATCATTTAGTGATTTCCAGCAGGCGCTGACCGAAACACTGGATGCTATTCAACAAATTCGTGCCAGCAACCGTGAAAAACACTTTTTCCAGCGTCTCGACACACTTGCCTATGCCGTGCGTGAACGTTCGGCGAAATTTTCCTGGAAAAGTGATGCCGCAGGGCGTTTTTCTTTTGTTATCTTTCTTGCTGGCTTTGATATTTTCCGTGCGGTGAGTATGTTAATGGTGGTATTTTCCGGGCTTTCAATTGGTGAGATGTTTGCCGTGTTTGGCTACCTCTGGTTCATGATGCAACCCGTGCAGGAAGTGCTGAATATCCAATACAGCTGGTTTTCGGCGAATGCTGCACTTACCCGCATCAATACACTAACCCAGCTACATTCCGAACCAGATTACCCGCATGAAGTGAATCCGTTTGAAGGCAACCATACCGTGAGCGTCAGGGCTGAAAATATTACTTTCGCTTATGGAAATAAACCACCAGTGCTTAAAAATGTTAGCCTGACGATCCCGGCCGGGCAAAAAATTGCATTGGTTGGTGCCAGCGGTGGCGGTAAATCAACGTTTGTCCAGGTGTTACTTGGCCTGTATCAACCACAACATGGCATGCTCTATTTTAATGATGAACCGATTAACCGGATTGGCCTGGATGTGGTGCGCGAGAATGTCGCGACTGTTTTACAACAGCCTGCCCTGTTTAACGATACCATTCGTATGAATCTGACACTAGGGCAGGAAAGCACGGAAGATCAGCTCTGGAAAGCACTGCGTATCGCCCAATTGGAAGAAACGGTCAAAGAACTTGAGCATGGTCTTGATACGGTAGTCGGTAGGCAGGGCGTGCGGCTATCAGGTGGGCAACGGCAACGCCTGGCGATTGCCCGGATGGTATTAAGTGAACCAAAAGTTGTTATCCTGGATGAAGCAACCTCATCTCTGGATACCGAAACCGAGCGGAATCTACATATTGCACTGAATGACTTTTTACAAAATCGCACCACCTTGATTATTGCCCATCGTTTAAGTGCCGTACGTCAAGCCGACCACATTTTTGTATTTGATGATGGTCATATTATCGAACAGGGCAAACACGAAGAACTGCTGGAAAATGATGGCTTGTACCGGCAACTCTACGGAGAATAACGTGAGCAACAACAG
>CAZPEE010000278.1:1943-3104 GCA_964585525.1 uncultured Cocleimonas sp. | reverse complement strand
AAGTTGCGACAGATGCACATTTAGTCGCGGTTATTTTAGCGTTTGTTATCGGTGTAGCTTTGTATTTTTTCAAGAAAGCCTATCCGGGATAGCATAGTTTTTCAGGAACTTTGCTGACAAAACAGGTCTGATCATTATATGATGTGATTCATAGCGTTTTGTCAAAAATCAGGAGACTGTGTGAAATATTATCCAGCGAGTAGTAGCGAGAATGTGAATAAAAATAATGTTTTTAAACAAAATATAAAGCTTGTTTTTTTAGCTTTTGGTTTGTTCAGTATAATGGTTTCCTCAGTAGCCTTCTCTGCCGAATCGGTTTGGCGGGATATTCAAGCACCTGCAGACCAAAATTTGAAGAAATCAGTGTCAATAGGGTCATTGCAAGCCTCAGCAGAACCAGCGGGTTCTAATAAATCAAGTCATCTAAGTCAATTTAGGGCGCTGTCTTTAAATGAGCCGTTGCTAAAAGAACGTTTGTCGATGGATACTGCTACAAGCGCTAACTCAGGCGTTAATTTTTTGGCGCGCGCCCAGTCAAAGACTGCGTCTGGTTCGGTTATCACGATTCCATTGCCAAGTGGTAAATCAGTTCGTGTGCGCCTGACAGCGGATAGTGTGATGCCACCAAAACTTGCGGCCAGGCATCCTGAAATAAAAACCTGGGATGCAGTCGGTGTAGATGATAGCGCTATGCGGGGCGTTGTTGACTTTACCTCCTATGGTTTCCATGCGATGTTATTCATGCCGGATGGCGATACGGTCTTTGTCGAGCGTGCGAATAAAGATTCGAATAAGCTTTATCGCAGTTTTTCGAAGCGAGCCAACAAAGCGAGTTTCGACCAGGATTTTAAGTGTTTATTGCATGATGATCCCGCTATTAACCTGAACCAAACATTTAAAGCGGCAAAACAGAACCTGGCTCGGCAACAGTTTGATTTGGTCAAATACCGCCTGGCTGTTGCTGTAACTTGGCAATATACGCAGTATCATGGTGGTGTAAGTAATGCGCTTAGTGCGATAAATACAACAATCAGCCGGGTCAATCAAATTAACGAGCGCGACTTGAATATCCGTTTTGAGTTGATTGATACTGAAGAAGATATTATCTACTCGCAGCCTTTGAATGACCCCTACACCAATAATCACCCTAACATTATGCTG
>CAZPEE010000278.1:0-1843 GCA_964585525.1 uncultured Cocleimonas sp. | reverse complement strand
CCTAACATTATGCTGGGTGAGAATATTATTAATTTACGCAGGACTATAGGGCGAAGCAATTATGATCTTGGGCATGTCTTTACCCAGGGCGATGCATCAGGCCTTGCATCATTGGGTTCTGCCTGTGATGAAACATCGCTTAGTCGTTTTCCCACGGCTGATGGCTCTGTAATAACGCTTAAAGGCGTAAAAGAGGGTGGAATTACGGGTTCTCCTTCCCCGGACGGTGATGCCTTTGATGTTGATTTTGTGGTGCATGAGTTAGGCCATCAAATAGGCGGAACCCATACGTTTAACAGTAATAGCCCGGCTTCTGGTAGCTGTGCGGGTGATAATCGTACTGCCAAGGCAGCGGTAGAACCCGGTAGTGGCAGTACCATTATGGCGTATGCGGGAATTTGTGGGCCAAATGATTTACAGAAGCATTCGGATGCTTATTATCATACGATAAGTATTGCACAAATACTGTCTTATACACGAGAAGATACTATCGGTAAATCGTGTGGTACGCGAATTTCAAGAACTGATAATACTGACCCCATACCAGATGCGAAGGTTGATACGGTGATACCGGCGCTAACGCCCTTTATTTTGACCGGAAGCGCCTCAGACCCGGATGGTGACAGGCTGACTTATGTTTGGGATGGGATGGATATTGGAACAGCTTCGGATGTGGATGTGGATAAAGGCGATAATGCGCTGATTAGAAGCAGGCCACCTTCAGGATCGCCAACGCGTTATATTCCAAGGTTGAGCGATTTGTTTGTGGGTCGTGTTGCCAAGGGAGAGCATTTGCCTGTGGCTGACCGTGAACTGAAATTTTCTTTTGTTGCCAGAGATGGCCGTGGTGGTATCGAAACAGATGATTTAAAAGTACGTGTTTCTGGGACAGGCCGAACATTTGCACTGAAATCTCATGGGATTAGACGAAACCTGGGTGTAGGGCAACAAACCAAGGTTAGCTGGGATGTGGCAGGTACAAGCTCCGCACCCGTCAACTGTCGTGCTGTCGATATTAGCCTGATCCAGGTAAATGGCCGTCGGGTGCTGGTTAAGGGGAATACTGCGAATGATGGTTCAGAGACGGTAACCATTCCTGCCAATGCGCGTGGTATGAGTGGTGCGCGTATGATGGTGGCATGCCACCGTCCTGCTTCGACCTTTTTTAATATTGCCAATGGTGATTTAACCATTGTATCGCAAGGTCAGGGAGAGGCAGACTCTGCTAATAATAATGGTGCGGGAAACGCTGGTAGCAGCAGTGGAGGAGGATCTGGTTCAGGTGGTGGTGGCGGTGCGTTTGGCATGGTTTATTTAGCACTGTTGTTCTTATTTGGTTTTTTAGTTCAAATGGTTCGCACAAAAGATGCTTTAAAGGTCCAAAAAATAAGCATAAGATCATTACAGAATCAGCATAATAAAAAGGGGAAGAAGTGATGGGAAAGACTTTAAATTGCCTATTGGTTGTGGTGTTGAGCACATCTTTATCAGCCTGTGTAGCACCACCCGAAAAAACCAAAAAGAAATCAGGAGGACTCAGCGCAATGGTCGATGCAGAGCATGCCTCAACAGAGTCAATAAAAAATCGCCGTGAACAGCAATACCAACAAATGCTGGCTAATTTACAGCAACGTAATGCGGTACAGGAAGCGCGCTCAGCCATAGCACAGGGAAATTATTATGTGATGGGATACTACGTTGGGCGCGGTGGTTTAACCATTCCTGGTATCAATGTTCGCCAAAACCGATGCAGGGTACAACAGCTAGATGGCATGGGTGATGTTATTTATGGCGATAGCCACATGAAATACCGCATCGCGGCAAAACGCTTTGCCAACCAGTT
>CAZPEE010000277.1:0-3178 GCA_964585525.1 uncultured Cocleimonas sp. | reverse complement strand
ATTATGCCACTGATCCTATCCAGCCATGTGAGCATACCTGATGAGCAAATAGAGCTAAGCGCCATCCGTGCACAGGGTGCAGGCGGGCAAAACGTCAACAAGGTTTCATCAGCGATACACCTGCGCTTTGATATTAATGCTTCTTCACTGCCTGGGTTTTATAAAGAACGTTTACTGGCGCTTAAAGACAAACGCATCAACAAGGATGGTGTGCTGGTTATCAAAGCACAGAAATACCGTACCCAGGAAAAGAACAGGGCAGATGCGCTTGAGCGTTTACAGCACTTAATCAAAAGCGTTTCTGTGGTGCAAAAAGCCAGACGCGCAACCAAACCCAGCAGAGGTTCTAAAAAAAGGAGGCTTGATAAGAAAACACAACGCGGCAAGACCAAGGCTTTACGCGGCAGGATAAAGGACGATTAATCCGCCATTTCCAGCTCTACTGCAATCGTAGCGTTAAAATTACGCTTATTTTAAAACTATTCATTTCTTTCTCCCTTTAAATATTTGATTAAGCTATCATCCTGGATGACTTATTCATTACAAAATCAAGATAATCCTATGAAACATGCCCAAGCCAGAACAATTCACCTCAAAGACTACCAGCAACCTGCCTTCTGGATAAACACCGTTGATTTAGACTTTGACCTCTATGATGACCATGCGCTGGTCACTTCAAGCGTTGTTTATCAAGTCAATCCTGATTCCAGTTTAGACCAGTTGGAGCTGTTTGGCACAGAGCTTGAGCTGCAAAATATTTCGATTAATGGTTACGACCTGTCGCCGATGGATTATGAACTGAGCGATGAGGGCTTGACCCTATCCAACCTTGCGAATGAATTTACACTGCAGATTGTCACCAAAATCTATCCGCAAAAAAACACCTCTCTGGAAGGTTTGTACCAGTCCAGTGGTAATTTTTGTACGCAGTGTGAGGCGCAGGGTTTTCGCAAAATTACCTACTTTTTAGACCGCCCGGATGTGATGGGTAAGTTCACCACCACGATTCGAGCCGACAAACAAAAATACCCTGTACTGCTTTCCAACGGTAACAAAATTAAAGCAGGCGGGCTGGAAGATGGTCGTCATTTTGCCACCTGGCAAGACCCGTTTAAAAAACCCGCTTATTTATTTGCACTTGTGGCTGGTGATTTGGAACACGTTAGCGATAGCTTCACCACAGCATCGGGTAAAGCGGTTAAGCTAGAGATTTATACCGAAGCACACAATATCGACAAATGTGGCCATGCCATGCAATCGCTAAAGCGTGCCATGAAATGGGATGAAGAACGCTTTGGGCTGGAATACGACCTGGATATTTTCATGATCGTTGCCGTTGATGATTTCAATATGGGCGCGATGGAAAACAAGGGGCTCAATATTTTTAATTCCAAACTGGTCTTTGCCAGCCCGGAAACTGCCACCGACTCTGATTACATCAGCATAGAAGCAGTTATCGGCCATGAATATTTCCATAACTGGACGGGCAACCGTGTTACCTGCCGCGACTGGTTTCAGCTTTCGTTAAAAGAGGGTTTGACCGTCTTTCGTGACCAGGAATTCACGTCAGATTTAAACTCACGTCCGGTAAAGCGCATCGAAGATGTACGCATGTTACGCACCCATCAGTTTACCGAAGATGCCAGCCCGATGGCGCACCCGATTCGTCCCGCATCGTTTATGGAAATCAATAATTTTTACACCATGACGGTCTATGAAAAGGGTGCAGAAGTGGTGCGTTTATACAATACACTGCTGGGCCAGGATGGTTTCAGGAAAGGGATGGATTTGTATTTTGAACGCCACGATGGCCAGGCGGTGACAACCGAAGATTTTCTTGCCGCGATGGCGGATGCCAACGGTAAGGATTTAAGCCAGATGCAGGTCTGGTACGACCAGGCAGGTACGCCAGAACTTGAAGTGACGATGGATTATGATGATGCAGGCAATCGCTGCACCTTGCATTTTACGCAGTCTTGCCCCGACACACCCGAAGCCAAACGGGAGGACAAGAAGCCTTATCTGATTCCGCTCAAAATGGGATTGCTGGGTACAGATGGCAAGGAACTGTTAGCAAAAACAGTACAGATCACCGAGCATAAGCAAAACATGGCTTTTGAAGGAATTGCTGAAAAGCCTTTGCCATCCCTGTTACGTGGTTTCTCCGCACCAATAAAACTGAAATACCACTACAGCGTCGACGACAACATCTTTTTAATGCAGCACGACCAGGATGACTTTAACCGCTGGGAAGCCAGCCAGCGCCTTGCCAAAACACTTTTGCTTGAGCTTCTTGAGGCCCAGGCAAAAGGTGAAGCACTTGGCGTAGAACCGAAGGTGATTGATGCCTACCAGCAGGTTCTGCAAAATGATGGCCTTGACTATGCACTGCGCGCAGAAGCGCTCACGCTGCCATCTGAAACCGACCTGGCTGAAATGGTCGAATATGCCGACCCGCAAGCGATACACGAGGTGCGCCAATTCCTGCGCAAAAGCATCGCACAGGGATTGCGACTACCACTTGATTCCACTTACCAGAATCTGCAGGAGCAGGGCGCTAATACTGACTATGCAATTGACCCGGTCAGCATCGGCAAACGCCGCCTGAAAAATGCTTGCCTTGCCTACCTGGGTGAAATCAACGACCCGGCAATACACGAACAATGCTACCAACAGTTCAGCCAGTCACAAAACATGACCGATACGCTTGCAGCGCTCGGTATATTAACCAATATCGACTGCCCTCAACGCGAACAGGCACTTAACGATTTTGAACAAAGCTGGCAAGACAATACACTGGTCATGGATAAATGGTTTGCAATACAAGCCACTTCAAGCCTGCCTGATACGCTGGATCGGGTAAAAGATTTAATGAAACACACACTGTTCAGTATCAAAAACCCCAACAAAGTTCGCGCACTCATTGGAGCCTTCGCCACGGGCAACCCCGTAAACTTCCACAAAGCCGATGGTTCTGGCTATCAATTCCACGCGGATCGCGTACTGGAGCTGGATAAACTGAATCCGCAAGTAGCTTCCAGGATGGTGCGCGCACTCATGAACTGGCGGCATTACGAAGCAGGGCGCTCGGGGCTGATGCGTGAACAGCTGGAGCGGATTAAGGATGTTGAGGGCTTGAGTGGGGATGTGTTTGAGATAGTAACGAAGGCACTTTAGT
>CAZPEE010000276.1:0-3200 GCA_964585525.1 uncultured Cocleimonas sp. | reverse complement strand
CGCGATATTGTCCATCCTGTTCTTCTTTATGATCAAGGGGATGGCATCGTAGCTACTGGGTAATTGTAGCCCCCCCTATCAATAATAATTATGTGCTATCTAATTTAATCTGGATAGCACATAATAGTTGCCATGAGACTTGAAGATAAAACATCCTTCAGCCAAGTGGCTTTTTGGCTGCTTTGGGCTATCCTGCTGCTCATTATCCCCCTTTACGGTTTTACCTTGCTATTTGAACTCGGCGCAGTTAAACAAGGCCTTACATTTAGTTATTTGTCGCCCGTCGTGGGTTTATTTGTTTTTGTCGCGCAAATATTTCTTTTTATCAAATCTTACCGGCAAATGAAGCAGAGGGAACCGCTTTCCAGAGCCTTTCTGACCTTGCTCGGTGGAACCATTCTTGTTGCTTTAATCTGGGCAGGTGGCTGCACCATGATGGGGCCTTTTAGACTGGCAGGCTAACCCGAATATTTCATGAAGTCGGTTACAATATTGTAAATAAGCCCATATATTTATAGAGTTACGTTAGAAAATGACAGATTTTAAAAATTACAGTTTGTACCTGAATGGTTTTCCCTTCATGAAACATCCGGGCTAAAACTTTAAAATGAGCATGAATAACCAGCATACAGGCTACAAACTATCCTCTGTTTTGTTTTGGATTTTATGGGTTTTAGTGGCATCAATGGCAGCCTTTTTGTATACATCAGTTCCCGCAAGAATCCTCGGGCAATATCTGTTTTATGGAATTAAACCCACTCAAATCAACTTTACACTTATCATCATTTTTTCGCTCGCTTTACTGGCACAGATCATTATTTTAGTGATCAGCCTGATGCAACAAAAACAACAAAAGACGGCCCAGGCCTACCTCAGCCTCATCGGTGGCACAATCCTAATCGCCTTCCTGTCATTCACAAGCTGTGTAAATTTTTTCCCCTGATGATTATCCACAGCATTTTTGACCTGTTGGCCATAATACTGGCATTCGCTGCCAACCGCTTCTTTCGCCTACAGTTTAAACTGAAACAACCCGCCGTACTGCCCGATAAATACCGCTACAGCTTCCTGCTTGTACTGATTCTTGGCATGGCTTTGGGTAGTATTTTATTTGGCACGGTGAACACCTCCCTGGCTGGTATTCCAGCACTATCCAAGAGCCTGCTGGGAGGGATTGCAGGTGCGGTGTTATTTGCCGAAATATTTAAAAAAACCATCCACATTAAAGGCTCGACGGGCTTTTATTTCATTCCCGGTTTATGCGTATTAATTGTTATTGGGCGTATTGGCTGTTATCTTGCCGGTTTACCTGATTACACCTATGGCATCCAAACCAGCGTACCGTGGGCTGTTGATTTCGGTGATGGGGTGCTGCGCCACCCGGTACAATTATACGAAAGTTTTTCAATGTTGTTTTTTCTGCTACTGATCTTTGCAAGCTATAAAAAACACACTACTTTCTGGTTAAACAAAGGTTTTTACCTATTCATCTTTTTTTACGCCGGGCAACGCTTTTTATGGGAATTCCTAAAACCCTACCCAACAGTTACCGGTCCACTCAACCTATTTCATTTACTGGCGATTGCGATGATGCTGTACGCTACTTTTATGCTCTGGAACACTCCTAAACAATACTCCCATGTCTAAAGCCCGCCCTTATATTTTCTACGCTCAAACACAGTCGCTTTGCGAGGAATGCCTTGAAGTTGTCCCTGCCAAAGTACTGTTTCAAAACGACAATGTGTACTATCAAAAACGTTGCCTTACACACGGTGTACAAAAAACACTGGTCTCAACTGATATTGACTATTTCAAACGTTGCAAGGAATATTTAAAACCCGGTGACATGCCAGAGACTTTTCAAAGCGAAGTCAACAAAGGCTGCCCACATGATTGTGGTTTATGCAGCGATCACGAACAGCATTCCTGCCTGGCACTGTTTGAAATTATCGACGAATGCAATATGAACTGCCCCGTGTGCTTTGCCAATTCTGCCCCTGGCAAGGGTAATCCACGCAACATGAAGCAAATTGAAACCATGCTGAAAACCCTGCTCGAAAGCGAAACAGAACCTGATCTTGTGCAGATATCTGGTGGTGAGCCCTCACTGCACCCAGATATTATACCCATTTTAAAACGTCTAAAAAGAAGTCCGATCCGGCATTTAATGCTTAACACTAACGGCATCCGCATCGCTACCGACCCCAAATTTGTAGAACAACTCGCCACATTAAAGCCAGGCTTTGAAGTGTACTTGCAATTTGATTCATTAAAGGCAGATGCACTTAAAAACTTGCGCGGTGTCGATTCCAGAAATACACACAAAAAAGCACTGCAACAACTTGAAAAATACAATATTTCAACCAACCTGGTCTGCGTCATTCGCAAAGGCGTAAATGATCAGGAAATCGGCGAGCTCATCAACTATGCACAGCAATGGCACTGCGTGCGTGGTATAACATTCCAACCGGTACAAGATGCAGGTCGAAACGATAATAAGCAAACTAGCAACCGCATCACACTCAGTGAAATCCGTAGCGCAATCATTGAGGCGGACAATCCGTTTAACGATGCCGACATGATTCCACTTCCCTGCCACCCGGAAAACATCAGCATCGGCTACTCGATCAAACTGGGGGACTCTATCCAGCCTGTGACTGGCTTGTTACCACGTAAAGAATTATTAAAAGGTGCGGAAAACACCATTGTTTTTGAGAAAAGTGAAGCTTTAAAAAATGCCTTTTATAAACTATTTTCGCTTGATGCAATTGGCGAACAAAGTACTGACAACCTGCAAACCATGCTCTGTTGCCTGCCTAAAATTGAAGGTTCAGAAGAATTAGACTACAACAATGTATTTCGCATTGTAATCATGTCCTTTATGGATAAATACGATTTCGACCTTGGCTCCATCAAACGTTCCTGCACACACTTCGTAGAACCAGACGGGAAAATTTACCCCTTTGAAACCTGGAATATGTTTTACCGGCAAAAGAAAACGGTCTCGGATTAACCCTAAGCCGTGTTTAGTACAAGTCGCTGTAAACCTCATTTACTTTTATTGTAAATGAGATTGACAGCAACGCGATTAAGGTATGATCAGGATTGTTATCAGTACTCCATCAACATTGGTTAGATGGAGTGCTAGGTATTCTGAATCACAATATTCGGAAATACAGCACTGTAATCCTTGCCCTGTA
>CAZPEE010000275.1:0-3228 GCA_964585525.1 uncultured Cocleimonas sp. | reverse complement strand
TTTGGCCACAACTAAAGCCGCGCAGAAAAATGGCAAAACTCTACAAAACGATTGAAATCCCCATACTCAAAGTGCTCTCTAATATTGAGCGCAATGGCGTGCTGGTTGATGCTGAAATGTTGGCAAAGCAAAGCGTGGAACTGAGCGAACGTATGGCAGAACTGGAACAAAAAATTTACGATAAGGCTGGTCAGGAGTTTAATCTGGGGTCACCCAAACAGATACAGGAAATCTTTTTTAGCGAGGATAAACTCAAGCTGCCGGTGATTCGCAAAACACCCAAAGGCCAGCCCTCTACGGCAGAAGACGTGTTGCAAGAACTCGCTCTGGAACATGATGTACCGCGCTGGTTGCTGGAGCATCGCGGCCTGAGCAAGCTGAAATCGACCTACACCGATAAATTGCCAGAACAAATCAGTCCCACGACCGGGCGTGTCCATACCTCTTACCACCAGGCAATTACCGCAACCGGACGTTTATCATCCAGCAATCCGAATTTGCAGAATATACCCGTGCGCAATGCCGAAGGCCGGCGCATTCGCCAGGCATTTATCGCGCCCGAAGGTTTTAAAATACTGGCGGCTGACTACTCCCAAATTGAATTACGCATCATGGCGCATCTTTCTGGCGACAAAGGTTTGCTTACTGCATTTTCCGAAGGCAAAGATATTCACCGCGCCACTGCCGCAGAAATCTTTGACGTGCCACTGGATAAGGTTGAGAAAGAACAACGGCGTGCCGCCAAAGCGGTTAACTTTGGGCTAATTTACGGCATGTCTGCCTTTGGTCTGGCAAAGCAACTGAATGTATCCCGCACGGAAGCTGCTGAATATGTGAAGCGCTACTTTATGCGCTACCCTGGTGTGCAGGATTATATGGAAAAAACCCGCCAGCAGGCAAAGCAGGATGGCTACGTCGAAACTCTGTTTGGGCGACGTTTGTACCTGCCTGAAATCAATGCCAAAAACGGCATGCGCCGCGCTTACGCCGAACGCACTGCAATTAATGCACCGATGCAGGGTAGCGCTGCAGATATTATCAAAAATGCCATGATTGCTGTCAACGACTGGTTACGCTATGGCGAAACCCAGACCAAAATGATCATGCAGGTACATGATGAATTGGTGTTTGAGGTTGCCGAAGATGAGATTGAACAGGTGCAAAAAATCATCACGGAGCGTATGGTAAGTGCTGCCGAACTACACGTACCGCTCGTGGTCGATACTGGCATTGGTGATAATTGGGATGAAGCGCACTAATCCGTGACTTCGGAAGTAGTTAAGTCACGGATTTCAGATTTTAGCCATTTCTACGGGAAGCCGTTTTACGCTCACTTTCTGAAAGCACTTTCTTGCGCACGCGGATACTTTCCGGTGTAATCTCGACCAATTCGTCATCATCTATAAATTCAAGCGCTTGTTCCAGTGTAAATTTGATTGGCTTGGTTAGAATCAAATTTTCATCAGTGCCCGCTGCACGGATGTTATTCAGTTGCTTGGCTTTAAGTGGGTTGACCACGAGATCATTATCGCGGCTATGGATACCGATGACCTGGCCTTCGTAGACTTCCTGAGCATGTTCAATAAACATCTTGCCACGCTCTTGCAGGTTGAAAATTGCAAAGGCAAGTGCTTTACCCGTCGAATTAGAAATAAGTACACCGTTATTACGCTGACCAATTTCTTCTTTGACTAATGGGCCATAATGGTCGAATGAGTGATACATCAAACCTGTACCCGAGGTGAGCGTCATAAATTCAGTTTGGAAGCCGATTAAACCACGAGAAGGAATTTCATATTCAAGTCGTACTCGTCCTTTTCCATCGGGTTCCATGTTTTTAAGTTGGCCCTTGCGCTCACCCATCTTTTCCATGATGCTGCCCTGATGCGCTTCTTCAATATCAATGGTCAGGTTTTCATAGGGTTCTTCCTGATTATCACCTTCGCCTCTTATCACGACTTCCGGGCGGGAAACAGCCAGTTCAAACCCTTCGCGGCGCATGTTTTCGATCAAAATACCCAGGTGTAACTCCCCACGCCCGGATACTCTGAATTTTTCAGGCTCATCGCCTGGCTCAACACGCAGTGCAACATTGTGAAGCAACTCTTCTTCCAGCCGTTCCTGGATATTGCGGGAGGTAACATATTTACCTTCTTTACCAGCGAAAGGCGAGTTATTGACCTGGAAAGTCATGCTTACAGTAGGCTCATCAACCGTCATGGGTGGTAACGCTTCAACGTGATCAGGATCGCATAAGGTGTCAGAAATATGCAATTCATCCATGCCGGTAAAAGCGATAATGTCACCCGCCTGGGCAGTCTCAACATCAATACGTTCAAGACCGTGAAAGCCCATTGGTTGCAGAATACGACCGCTACGAATCTTGCCATCATCACCGATGACTTTAACCACGGAATTCTTTTTGATTTTACCTTTTTTGATACGACCAATACCAATCAAGCCGGTATAGGAGTTGTAGTCAAGCTGGCTGATTTGCATCTGGAAAGGCGCATCTGGATCAACATCAGGATGATTGACATTATCGACAATTGCCTGAAGCAACGGCGTCATGTCACCTTCCGTTACATCGTCTTCCAAACCGGCATAACCATTGATTGCGGATGCGTAAACAACGGGAAAATCAAGTTGCTCATCGGTCGCGCCGAGACGGTCAAATAACTCAAAGGTTTGGTCAAGTGCCCAATCTGGACGTGCACCGGGGCGGTCTATCTTGTTTATTACAACAATGGGCGTAAAACCCATGGCGAATGCTTTTGAGGTTACGAAGCGCGTTTGTGGCATCGGGCCATCAACCGCATCGACTAATAATAGCACCGAATCTACCATTGAAAGTACACGCTCAACCTCGCCACCAAAGTCGGCATGGCCCGGTGTGTCTACGATATTAATGCGGTAGTCGCCCCAGGTAATTGCGGTATTTTTAGCTAAAATCGTGATGCCACGCTCTTGTTCAATCTCATTGGAGTCCATCATGCGCTCGGTAACATCAGCGCGTTCGCCTAATGTGCCAGATTGCTCAAGTAATTTGTCAACGAGGGTGGTTTTACCATGGTCAACGTGGGCGATGATGGCAATGTTTCTTAAATTTTCTATCACGATTTTTTCTCAGTTTGTATTTTGTTTAAAAGTATTCCATTGCTTCAATTCAAGCTCAATTGCGTATTCACAATGCACAGGGGCGCGAATTATACAAGCATTGCTGTTTAA
>CAZPEE010000274.1:0-3235 GCA_964585525.1 uncultured Cocleimonas sp. | reverse complement strand
CACTGCAATGTACCGGTAAAAGCCAACCGGGCGTTTTCCACCATGCCCCGTTAACTGCCTATTTAAGACACCTGGCAGGCTCACCGCAACACTTTGACCACTACATACGCATCGACGTACCCGAAAGCGGACGGCTGGAATACCACAAGGGAGATTACTACCGATTTCAACTCATCATACTATCCGGCGGCGATGAGATACTGGAAGCACTCATCCAGAAGCTACAGAAACTACCCCGCAGCGCCACCTTTAAAGCAGCACACCTGGCATTCCGGGACAACTGGAAAACCCGAGACATACAGGATGTATTCACCTTTCGCAGCATAAAAAAAATGGCACACATCAGCCAGTATTCGATGCAGCAGTTCAATGAAGAAATTCCCGCATGGGACGGTCAAACCAGCATCGACTGGCAATGGACAAGCCCCGCGAGGCTGGTTAAAGACAAACAGGAACGGGAGGCACATAAAAACCGCTCCCGCTTTGTACGCGACAGTGGCGAACTTAACGGGCAACTACTGCTCTCCAGGGTTTATACCAGCCTCTCAGACCTTTTACGCCGCCGTGGTGAAAAAACGCCAAAACTGCCCCACAGCGAAGCCATTGTCATTCAGCAGGCACACCTTTTCTGGCTGGACAACCACTATAAAGACAGCAAACGCAAGAAAACCGAGATAGGCGGACTCAACGGCAAGCTGCAACTCCAGCTACCCCAAAACCTCAGCCCCGCATGGTGGCAACTGATACACCTTGGGCAATATACCGGTATCGGACAAAATACCAGCTTTGGGCTGGGACGCTACCAGGTCAAAAACCCACTGGGCCACACCAGTTACCAACGGGTACTGGCAGCCAGTTCCCTGCTCATGCTGGGAGCACAGCCAGACAACCTCGAATCCGCATGGCAGCACGTCATGGCAGGGCGTGACGACTACCTGCAAGATGACGACAACCAGGCTTACCTTGACAATAATGATATAGCAGAAGAAGAATACCAGGCTCCCGTGGAAAGATTGCAAAAAAACATGCAAAGTCTCTTACAGGGAAACTACCAGGTTCCCGGCCTCAAGGGATACCTGATACCCAAAAAGAATGGCGGCGTTCGCCCGCTTGCCGTACCCCCCATCCACGACAGGGTATTACAGCGTGCCATCAGCCAGATACTCACCCCGGCACTGGAACAACTGATGTACACACAAAGCCACGGCTACCGGCGCGGACGCTCGCGCATCACCGCCAGCGAAGCCATTGCACAGGCATGGCGGGAAGGCTACCACTGGGTATACGAATCCGACATAAAAAACTTCTTTGACAGCGTACAACTGGAAATGCTCAAAGACCGGCTCAATGCACTCTACTTTGGCGACCCCGTCGTCGATTGCATCATCCGCTGGATGCAAGCGCCGGTGCATTACAAAGGACAAAAGATCGAACGTAGAAACGGCCTGCCACAAGGCTCGCCACTCAGCCCGCTGATGGCAAACCTGATGCTGGACGACTTTGATGGCGACCTTGCCAGTGCCGGATTCAAACTGATCCGCTTCGCCGATGATTTCATCATACTCTGCAAAAACCCCGAAGAAGCCCGCAAAGCCGAACAAGCCGCCAGGCAATCCCTTGCTGAACACGGTTTTGAACTGCACCCGGACAAAAGCCACATCAAGGCACTGGATCAGGGCTTCAGATACCTTGGCTACCTGTTTGTAAACGACATGGTCATCGACCTGAGCGGTAGTCAGAAAAAAACCGGCAGAAAAGCATCCGCCACCCCGCCAGCCAACTCCTGGCTGGCACTGTATGGCGAACAGCAAGCCAGCCACATCAGCGAAGAACAAGCACTTACCCGCTTAATCCAGCAAATTGCCCACCGCCAGCCGATAAAGATTGCCGAAAATGACCATGATGGCATACTACTGACCGTCACCGGCACCCACAGCGTTATCGCCACACTTAACCAGCAAGTACAAATACACCGCAAAGAACAGGCACTTTACCGCCAGCCTTGGAAAAGCCTGCAAGCCATCATACTGTTTGGCAACCATCAAATCACAACCCAGGCAATGCACGCGGCACTCAGGGCAGATGTTCCCATCCACCTTGCCAGCAGCAATGGACACTACCAGGGCGTTATCACCCACAACCGCAACAGCCAGCACCAGCAACTCTGGCTACAACAAAGCGCCATCCTCAACGATCCGGAAAAAGCACTCTACCTTGCCAGGGAAATCGTCGCCAGCCGGTTACGGCACATCAAGGAACACCTCAGGCAACGCAAGCAACAGCACAAAATCCCACAGATAGAAAGCGCACTGCGTAACATACACAAGGTCAAAAACATCGACAGCCTGCGCGGCTACGAAGGCATAGCTACACGCGAATATTTCCGGCGGTTGTCACAATCCCTGCCGCCAGAATTCCAGTTTGACAAGCGTAGCCGCCGTCCGCCAAAAGACCCATTCAATGTACTGCTGTCGCTGGGTTACACCACCCTGTACGCACTCACAGAAAGCCACCTGCATGCAGCAGACCTGTTACCCTGGCAGGGTTTCTACCACCAGCCACAGGGCAAACATGCGGTACTCGCTTCCGACCTGATGGAACCCTTCCGCTACCTGGTAGAGCGCACTGCCGCCAGCCTGGTAAACCGGCATGAAATCAAGGCAGAAGACTTCAGCACCACAGCCACCGGCGGCTGCCACATCACACCCGCAGCACGGCGAAAATACCTTGCCTTGTTACTGCAACGTTTCGACAACAAAATAAAAGCACGAGGCGAAGAACAAGCCAAAAGCTGGCTACAACACATCAAACAACAAAACCAGTCACTGAAACGCTACATTCGCCAAGGCGAAGCCTTTAAACCTTTCAGAATCCGCTAAAAAAGCGTACAATACAAGGCAGCCGGGCAAACCAAAACAGGCAAATAAAAAGCTGCCAGTTACAACCCGGCAAAAAACCTTTAATCAAAACGTTAAGGGTGATTTTTAACAAAGCACATTAAAAAACACTCACAAATCCATATTTATCAATAACTTAGTCAGTGTGATGCACAAAAAAATGCCGCAAAACAACACACAACATCAAAAAGACTTCTGTGTTGCCCAAAGCACCTCGCAAACACTTGAAAAAACAGCAAAAAAATGAGGTAGAGCGCACACAGATACCGCCGCGACAGGCAGTACGACTGAGGTTTTTGTGTAGGTCCATCGTGTTTTGAAACGCGCACACAGATACC
>CAZPEE010000273.1:2048-3246 GCA_964585525.1 uncultured Cocleimonas sp. | reverse complement strand
CACGACTACAAGAAAACTGACAGGCAACCGAGTATATCAACCCTTTGTCTGAAAACTATTCCTTATTATCTAGTCGTTATTATTCAAATAAAAAAAGCACTGCTATACTTGGCGGGTTCGATACTTTTTATCCTGAATAGTGGATTACCATGCTTGCAAAACTTCTACATAGCGCTTACCGCTGCTTTTTTTTGGCTCTTTTTATCCTGCCGTTTAACTCGTCCAGTGCAGCTGAGGCTCTGGATTTCCAGATTATACCCATCCACTATGAATTATTGAATGATGAACCTCATACCTGGCAGGAAAATGAGGGATTAACGCCGTTTACAGTGGCAAATAATGTAAACCAGGGCGACACACAGATTCTCTTAAGTGGCAATACCAACCTGCATGATTCAGAACTGATTGTCTACTTATCGACCTCCGGCATCTACCATGTTGCCCAGGTTGCCAGTATCAATGGCAATACCATTACCTTGACAAAAGGGCTTGAAGAAGCGATTGAAGCAGGTGACAACCTATGGAATTTTTATGAAAATTCTTCACATCCCAATGCCGTAGGCTACAAAGCACTGGCTGATTTTGCACTGAGCAAACTGGATATAAACTCCCTTCAAAACAAAATACATGGTTTTGATGGCGATAGCTGGTTTGATGATGGCATCTTTGAAAACCGCATAAAAAACCGCGTTAACGCAATACAAACCATTAATACTTCTGTTGGCGGCTCTCAATCCATTGATACGTTAACTTATTTCGATGAACATTTTCCTGCATCTTCATACCCGCACCCTGATTATATCTGGCTGAGCCTCGGCACGAATGATTACTGGTCAGATGTTTCTCCAGAAAACTATATTACCCACATGGAAGCACTTATCCGTAAAATCAACAAACTTGGTGCAAAAGCCATTGTGCTTGATTCGTCAGTTGGCCCTTATATTTATGATCCACTAATAGGCGGTCTAAGCAGGGTTAAAAAAGACCTCTCTGACGGCTATGCTGACAAGCTACATGCACTATTCAACAGCCAAGGTGGTTCTAGCTCTGGTGGTTCTAGCTCTGGCGGTTCCAGCTCTGGCGGTTCCAGCTCTGGCAGTTCCAGCTCTGGCGGTTCCAGCTCGGGTGGCTCTAGCCCTGGCGGTTCCAGCTCGGGTGGTTCCAGCTCGGGTGGTTCCAGCTCGGGTGGTTCCAGCTC
>CAZPEE010000273.1:0-1948 GCA_964585525.1 uncultured Cocleimonas sp. | reverse complement strand
GTTCCAGCTCGGGTGGTTCCAGCTCGGGTGGTTCCAGCTCGGGTGGTTCCAGCTCTGGCGGTTCTAGCTCTGGTAGTTCTATTGTGCCATCTCAAGGTGGCGGTAGCATTTTCTTCCTGGAATTTTTATTACTGTCTGGCTTGATCGTGCGTAAACTAAAATAATCAGCAATCAAACATTCTGCGCCAGCATATTCCAGGTTGACACAACTGTATCCGGGTTAAGCGATACGCTGGCAATACCTTGTTCCATCAGCCACTGCGCAAGTTCAGGATAGTCTGATGGGCCTTGTCCGCAAATACCAATATATTTTCCCTGCTTGTTGCAGGCATCAATCGCCATTTTCAGCATCGCTTTTACGGCGGGGTTGCGCTCATCAAAACCTTCAGCAATCAATGCTGAATCACGATCAAGCCCTAATGTTAGCTGGGTCATATCATTCGAGCCAATGGAAAAACCATTGAAATATTGTAGAAAATCTTCGGCGAGTACAGCGTTGGAGGGTAGTTCACACATCATAATCAGGCGCAGTCCATTTTCACCACGTGCCAGGCCATTCTCTGCCAGAAGTTCAGTCACTTCCCTGGCTTCATCCAGGGTGCGCACAAACGGCACCATGACTTCCACATTACTGAAGCCCATCACATTCCTGACTCGTTTGATCGCTTCACATTCCATTTCAAAACAGGGCCTGAATTCCTTGTTGATGTATCGTGCCGCACCACGGAAGCCAATCATGGGGTTCTCTTCCTGTGGTTCATACCTTTCGCCTGCAATCAGGTTGGCGTATTCGTTCGATTTAAAATCAGACATGCGCAGGATTACGGGTTTACCGTAAAAAGCAGCCGCTAAAGTAGAGACACCTTCCACAATTTTCTGGATAAAAAACTCGCGCGGGTTGTCATAGGCGAGCGAACGTTGTTTGATGATTTGTTGTATCTCCGGGTCTTGTAATTCTACTTCAAGCAATGCACGTGGATGGATGCCAATCATATTGTTGATAATAAATTCCATACGCGCCAGTCCCACACCCTGGTTGGGCATCTGGCAAAAGTCAAAGGCACGATCCGGGTTGCCCACATTCATCATGATTTTCAAATCAAGTTGTGGCATTTTCTCAATTTCGGTGCGGATACACTCAAAATCCAGGATTCCATCATAAACATAGCCGGTATCACCTTCTGCACAAGATACCGTCACATCCGTTTTATGCCTGACTGTTGTAGTGGCATCACCACAGCCCACTACCGCTGGTACGCCCAGTTCTCGCGCAATAATGGCAGCGTGGCAGGTTCGCCCACCCCGGTTGGTGACAATTGCCGAGGCACGCTTCATGATCGGCTCCCAGTCAGGATCAGTCATATCGGTAACCAGCACATCACCGGGTTGAATGTCATCCATATCATCCAGGCTCATAATAACTTTTGCTGTGCCTGCTCCAATACGGCCACCGATAGAGCGTCCTTCGGTTAGCACCCTGCCCCTTTCTTTAATGTTGAAATTCTCCACAAAACCAACGTTCTGGCTTTGTACGGTTTCCGGACGTGCCTGCACGATATACAATTCACCATCAACACCATCCAGCGCCCACTCAATATCCATGGGACGCTTATAATGCGCTTCAATTAACTGTGCATAATGAGCCAGCGTTTCGACCTGTGCATCTTTGATGCAATAAACACTTTGATCATGTAATTCCACATCGACAATTTCTACTGGCTCTTCTGCGTTTTTGTCCTCAACAAAAATCATTTTAATCGCTTTAGTACCGAGTGTGCGCCGTAACACCGCAGGTCGCCCTGCCTCCAGTGTTTGTTTGTGCACATAAAACTCATCCGGGTTAACTGCACCCTGCACCACCATTTCCCCCAGGCCATAGCTGCCGGTAATCAGTATCACATCCCGAAAGCCCGATTCGGTATCCAGGGTAAACATCACCCCACTGGCT
>CAZPEE010000272.1:0-3266 GCA_964585525.1 uncultured Cocleimonas sp. | reverse complement strand
AAGAAAGCAACTAGGACTTAGCGTGTATTGGGATGTTTGAGCTTGAGACTTTTTTTAATTATGTCGGCGTTTTTTGCCGACGTCTATGAGCCAGGCACTTACTTTTAAAAATAAATAAAACCCGATTCTAGTATCAATTTCAAGATATAAGCGAGCTTCCCGTTTTGTTGTTTAAAAACGGTGAACTCAGCCGAGCATAGCGAGACTTCAACCACGTCCTTCCAGCTTCGCTGGAAGACGGACGTACTTTTTGGCGCTTAAGACGCCTAAAAAGCAGCTTTCCTACCCATAGAGACTCTGAAAACAGCTATAATCCAGACCAACACATATATAAAGGATTACACCATGGCACGCACACCTTCCACCATGCTGGAACTTGGCACACAAGCTCCCGAATTCACATTGCTTGAGCCAGCTACAGGCAATACCGTTTCACTCAATGACTTCAAGGGCAAGCCTGTTTTAGTCGCCTTTATCTGCAACCATTGTCCTTATGTGATTTTGATTCGTGAAGCCTTTGCCAAATTTGCAAAAGACTATGCGGATAAAGGTCTGCAAGTGATCGCCATTAACGCGAATGACTATGCAAACTACCCGGATGACAGCCCCGAAAAGATGGTTGAAGAAATCAAACTGGCTGACTACACCTTTCCTTACCTGCTGGATGAAACACAGCAAGTTGCCAGGCAATACCAGGCTGCCTGCACGCCTGATTTTTTCATGTTTGATGCGGATCACAAACTGTATTACCGTGGACAATTTGATGATGCCCGACCTAAAACCGATAACACTAAAGTTACCGGCAAAGATATGATCCAGGCCGCTGACGCGCTGCTTGCAGGCATACCAGCGCCAGAGCCACAGAAAGCCTCACTCGGTTGCAATATCAAATGGAAGCCGGGTAACGAGCCTGATTATTTTGGCTAACCCTGGTCTTTGCCAACCATGAAAGCCTTTCTCCTCACCCGTCAGTGGCGTGATACCGCCAATGGTGTGGAGCTGGTTTTCTGGGCAAGCACCGATCAGGGTGCTGTACGCATTGTTATCCCGGAACAACGAGCGATTTGCTTTATCCGGGCGCAAAACCAGATTAACTTACCCAGCTCAGTTGAGCGCAAAGGACTTAAACTCAAGAACTTTGACCATCAACCGGTTGACGGTCTTTATTTTAAGCAACAACGTGATTTGAACAAACTGCGTGAGCATCTTGCCTACGACAAGACCCAGCTTTTTGAATCCGAAATAAAACCAGCCGACCGTTTCCTGATGGAGCGATTTATTACCGCGCCCTTTGAAATCCAGGGCAATATCACGCACAAAAACGGCTACCTTGAAACGACCAAGCCCCAGCTAAAAGCTGCTGAATACACGCCCGATTTGAGATGGGCTTCCATCGACATTGAAACCGAAGATTTGCGCGGCAAACTGTATTCCATCGCGGTGACAACAAACAAGCCACAAAACGAACAGGTTTTCATGGTGCAAAACGGCAAGCCCTTGCCAGAAACCGACTTGCCAATCCACTGGTGCCAAGATGAGCGCGATGCATTGCAACAGTTCTTTGCATGGATACGGCAAACTGACCCCGATGTGATTATCGGCTGGAACGTGATTGCCTTCGACCTCGAATTCCTGCAATGGAAGTGCAAAAAACTCGGGATTCCTTTTGCGATTGGCCGGGGCGATGATTATGAAGCGGCGCGTTCCGCAGTTCTTACGCCGCAACAAAGCGGGCAAATCCACATTGCACGCATACCGGGGCGTGCTGTTCTGGATGGGATCACCAGCCTGCGTGCCGCTTTTTGGTCGTTTGAAAGTTTTTCCCTGGGGCATGTTGCCAAAGAACTTTTGGGGCGTGGCAAACTAATCAACGACAATGACGAATCCGGTTTAAGCAAGCTGGATGAAATCCGCAGGCAATACCGTGAAGCACCGCTGGAACTTGCCGAATACAACCTGGAAGATTGCCGTCTGGTTGCGGATATTTTCAAAAAAACCGACCTCTTGAATTTCTCCATCGAACGCGCCCGCATGACGGGGCTTGCGATTGACCGCAACGGTGGTTCTGCCGCCGCCTTTGATAATTTGTACCTGCCACGCCTGCACCGGCACGGCTTTGTCGCGCCCGATGTCGGCAGCCACCCGAACAAGGTACACAGCCCCGGCGGTTATGTGATGGAATCACAACCAGGGCTTTACGACAATGTGCTGGTACTTGATTTTAAAAGCCTGTACCCCAGCATTATCCGCACCTTTAAAATTGACCCGCTGGGGCTAATCAGCAACGATTATAAACAGGAAGGCATACCCGGTTTTCTGGATGCCGAATTTTCCCGCGATACCCACATACTGCCAGACATCGTAAGCAAACTCTGGCAAGAACGTGATGCCGCCAAAAAAGATAACAACCAGCCCTTGTCGCATGCCATAAAAATCATTATGAATTCTTTTTACGGCGTGCTGGGTTCTTTCGGTTGCCGCTTTTTCAACCCACAACTTGCCAGCAGCATCACCAAACGCGGCCACCAGATTATCCAGAAAAGCAAACAGATTATCGAACAACAAGGCTATTCAGTCATCTACGGCGATACCGATTCGGTGTTTGTGTTATTAGGCGCTGGCAAAGCAGAAGATGAATGCCAAACAATTGGCAAAAAGCTACAAGACCTGCTCAACCGATGGTGGCAACAGCAACTAAAAGAAGCATTCCAGATCGAATCAAACCTTGAAATCGAATTTGAAACACATTACCTGCGCTTTTTGATGCCCACCATTCGCGGCGCAGAAAAAGGCAGCAAAAAACGCTACGCCGGGATGATAAACAAAAATGGCGAACTCAAAATGATCTACAAGGGACTGGAATCAGTACGCAGTGATTGGACACCACTGGCACGCGAATTTCAACAAGAACTGTACCAGCGAATTTTCCACAACAAGCCCTTTGAAGACTACATCAAACAAGTCCACGACGACCTGCAAAATGGCAAGCTCAACGACAAACTAACCTACACCAAACGCCTGCGCCGACCACTGGAAAGCTACACCAGTACACAGCCACCCCAGGTAAAAGCTGCCCGGAAAATGAAAAAAGCGGGTCGAAAAATCCACTACCAAATCACACTCAACGGCCCGGAACCCACAGAGAACATCACCTCGGTTCCCGACTATCAACACTACGTGGACAAACAACTCGCGCCGGTAGCAGACAGTATTTTGTATTTTCTGGATACATCGTTTGAGAAAATCACTGCGAGGCAAATGGATGT
>CAZPEE010000271.1:0-3283 GCA_964585525.1 uncultured Cocleimonas sp. | reverse complement strand
TGATTGATTTTTAATCAAAAAGTACTTGAAATTTGGGAGGTGTCCATATATGTCCCAGGATCGCCAGACCATAAAAAAAGGAGCCTTGATAAAGGCTCCTTGAAATAGGCAACTAACCTGTTGATTGATAGTCAATCACCTATGCTTGCTCCTTCGATTAAGCAGGCTAGAAACCAAGCTCATTGGTTTCCGGTGTTTCTCTTAAGACATACTCATACATCTTTGGAGATTTATGTGAGAGGGCGTATTATCCTAATTGCGAGAAACGTGGGAAATTATCCCGCAAATAATTCTGCCATATCATTTAAGTTTATACAAGTTTTCACTGATAAAATATTCCATGTAGACATGAATGAATGAATGAAGTTTGACTCCAGTAACCATAAATTTTCCTTGATTTTTATTCATGTTGCAGGATATATTGAGGGATATTTTCCCACACTACCTTTCCGCTCCAGACGGATGTATGATATGCAATGCTGAAACTATCCCGTGAATCCATTTACACCATGTTCAACAAGAACTATCAGGAAAAACTTTCTGAGACACCACAAGCGACCATCACAGCGACCCGCAAAATACTGCGGCCTTTGGTATACCTGCTACTAAAGTTCAGAATTATTTTTCCACAACTGGCAGAAATTTTAAAAAAGGTCTATGTGGAAGTCGCCGAAGATAAGTTCCGGCTACCTGACAAGGAACTCACCGAATCCAGAATCAGTCTGTTAACCGGCATCCACAGAAAAGATGTCAAACGCTTACGTGCCAACGCGCGCACAGACAAAACAACGCCAGCCAAAGTCGATATTGGGGCACGCATGGTTGCCCGCTGGATTAGCGACCCGGCTTATCTTGATGAAAATGACCACCCCAAAGTGTTGCCGTTAAAAGCTAAAAATAAAATGACACCCAGTTTTGAAAAACTGGTATACGATATTTGCAAACAGGATATTCGCCCTCGTGTTGTGCTGGATGACTGGCTCAATCTCGGCATCATTACACTGCGAGAAGATATGGTCAGTCTTAACACTCAGGCGTTTATCGCCAAAAATGGCGATGATGAGAAAGCGTTCTTCCTGGGTCATAATATTGCTGATCACCTCTCTGCGGCAACCTCTAATCTGGTCGATGATGATGCCCCGAGCTTTTTTGAGCGCTGTATTTATTATGACGGGCTTAGCGAAGACTCCATTAAACAGCTGGAACAGATGGTGCAGGAGAAAGGCATGGAAACGATAGTCGCCATCAACAAACTCGCGATGCAGCTCAAAAAACGCGATAGCAACCCGCAGTTAAGCGAAAACAATAAACGCATCAATATCGGCCTGTATGTTTACCATGAAGAAGAACAGAATGACTAATACCCTCCACTGGATCACAAGCCTGATCCTGGCGCTAAGCCTCGGCGCCTGTGGCGGCGGTTCATCCACACCTGAAAACGGCGTTGGTGGCACCGGCATCACACTGGGGCGCATCAGCCAGATACAATCTGGAGAAAATCCCAGTATCACCGTCAACAACATTCAATTTGATACACGCAATGCGCGCTTTATCCGCGATGGCGAAACCGTAGAACAACAAAGCGATTTCAAGCCTGGCGAAATTATCACCATTAAAGGCATCCTTGAAAACAACACACAACGCGGCATCGCCCGCGAAGTCATTTTTAATGACACGCTGGAAGGCCCGGTCACAGCCGAAGCCAGCGGCCAACGTATTGAAATACTGGGTCAAACCATTCTCACCGATAGCAACACGCTATTCTATGGTTTTAATGATCTTAGCGAACTGAAACGCGGGTTTATCGTTGAAGTCTCCGGCTTTTTCAATGCCAAACAGCAAATTCTGGCAAGTACCCTAAAGCTACAACAAACCACCACAACGGTTGATTCCATCCTGCAAATCAAAGGACATATTCATAACATCGACATTAACACCAAAACCTTTAAAATTAACAAACTCACGGTGAACTACGCCCGCGCCGTGGTTGCCGAACAAGACCTCAAACCGAATGCCTATGTGCTGGTACGCACACTCCAACTATTAAGCGATAATGTGATGATCGCTAACAAAGTGTTTATCCTGAATACCAAACTGGATGCCAATACCTTTTATCAAAGGCAAGGCCTTATTTCCAGAATTGACTCGGCCACACGTTTTGAAATAGATGGCATTCCTGTTGAACTACAACTCAACACTGTCTATCTGGGTGGCAACCTCAACGACCTGAAAATCAACCAGCGCATCATCATCAGCGGAAAAACCAACGATGAAAGTGTGTTACTCGCTGATGAGATACGCATCATAGACAGACGCACCCAAATCCTGCTGGAAGGCTACATCGAAGCGCTTGATAGCAGCAAACAGCAATTATCCGTACTGGGTAAAAATTTCGCCCTAATCGAGCCAAGCGAACTCACCGACGAAACCAGTGACAGGGTGATCAAACTACGCTTCGATCAATTCAAGGTAGGTGACTTTGTCTCGGTATTGGCTTATCCAGAAAACACAAATGCTACCACGCTGAAAGTACTACTCCTGGCTAAAAGACCAGAAGAACTACTGGTACGCGTCCTGAATGTGGTAAAAAGCAGCGATCCACAGCAAAACAGAATCACCCTGTTTGACTACAATATTGAAGTAAATCATTCAACACTGTATTTTAACGTGAATGCCGAACCTATCCCCAAAAAAGACTTTTTCGCACAACTCAACAATGGCGAAACACTCCTTGATATCATTGGTTTTAGGGCAGAAATCGACACCATCGCGGCAGAGGAACTGTATGTTGATACCAGCTGGTAAAACAAGGTTGGCGTAAAGCCCAAATCCTCAGATAGAACTAAATTTCTCTAAAAATCTGTAGAAATCCAAAAAAATCATACAAGACCCGAACAACCATTCAAAAATAGGTTCAGGTTCTAATCTGTACTATGTTTTTCAGGCGATTTTACAAGATTTCCTGTTTTTCAGACGCATCTATCCAGAACCTGAGTGGTTTTATTCTATATGCTATTGTTTCGTTATACGTGGCTTACTCTATGGGCGGCGGGTCAAAGCTCCTCAGTGCTTCTAGCACTTCTGCGAGTAATGAACGGTGGTCGTTTCTCATCTTTATAAAATATCTCCGTCCTGTTTTAACCACCTTTGCTGCCAGGGCGTATAAACGCCAACGAATCGTGATGACGCGATGATGTAATAAGGATTCGGGTAGTAATTGGCGCATCAATGCAAACAGGTTGTAAGAAAGCGTGGCGATAGTAAAATACAGTGCATTCGCGTT
>CAZPEE010000270.1:0-3290 GCA_964585525.1 uncultured Cocleimonas sp. | reverse complement strand
CTGTTTGACGGAGGCATGTGGCCACTTGCTTTATTGATTTTTATTGCCAGCATCTTTATACCGGTACTCAAATTAATTATACTTACCGGCTTAATGATTAGCATACATCTAAAATCCAGTTGGAAGCCCAGGGACAGAACCGTGCTTTACCGCATTACCGAATTTGTCGGCCGCTGGTCGATGGTCGATGTATTTGTGATTGGTATTTTAGTGACACTGGTTCAATTTGGTAACACCGCCAATGTCAGCCCCGGTATCGGTGCTTTATCCTTTGCCGCCGTGGTTATTTTAACCATGTTTGCTGCGCATACCTTTGACCCACGCCTAATCTGGGACGCCATTGATGAAAAAAATGCTGCCAAGGTCATCGTCACCAGGGAAATAGCAGAAACAACAACCGACGGGCAAGCAACGAGTAACACGAATTAGATGGCAAACACCCAATACCCTACAGCGCAATTAAAGACCAAGTCGCGCTTTTCACTGATCTGGATTATTCCACTGACAGCAGCCCTCATCGCTGGCTGGCTGGCGTTTAAGTATTACAGCGAACGCGGCACCATCATTACGATTATACTGGATGATGCAGCAGGCGTTGAGGCCAAGAAAACCCCGATTCGCTACAAGGCCGTACAGGTAGGAAAAGTTAAAAAACTGGCGCTAACACCCGACCTTAAAAAAGTTAAAATTACCGCTGAAATTTTTCCGGAAATGGCCGAAAACCTGAGTGCCAACACCCGTTTCTGGGTGGTGAAGCCGCGTGTCACTTTCCAGGGAATCAGTGGTTTGGACACATTGCTGTCTGGTGTTCATATCGGCATGGACCCTGGCGACAAGCCCAATGAAACTAACCAGGCACTGGAAAGTTATACAGGTTTATCAACCCCTCCCGTGATTACTACAGGCGAGAAAGGTACTGCGCTGATTCTCAACACAGACAGCCTTGGTTCACTGGATGTAGGATCACCCGTTTATTACCATAAAGTCAATGTGGGCGAAGTCACCGGATACCGCCTTAACAAAAACAGCCAAAGCATTGATGTCACCATTTACGTTCATTCACCCTATGATGAAAAAATCAAAACCAGCACACGCTTCTGGAATGCGAGCGGTTTAGAGCTGGAGCTGACCACGAGTGGCCTCAGCGCCCGCATGGAATCCCTCACCTCCCTGTTAATTGGCGGCATTGCCTTTGAAACACCAGAGAATGAAATGGGCTTTGCGCTGGACGGTGAAACTACCTTCAAACTTTATGAATCTTACAAACTTGCCAATGATGATACGCAACGTCGCAACAAGCTGTTTTATGTCATGTATTTTGATGACACCTTGCACGGGCTAAGTGAGGATTCCGTTATCGAATATGGTGGCGTAAAAGTAGGCAAGGTTGAAAAAATCCTGCTGGAACACGGCACTAGCAGCACACGTATCAAAACGCTGGTTAAAGTTTCTTTCCGTATTGACAAGTTTTCTGAAAAAGGTGATAAGCGGGAGGCCGAACAAATCCTGCAAAATCTGGTTAATGATGGCTTACAGGCACAACTCACCGTAGACAGCCTGGTAACGGGCTCACAATACATCGCCCTGAAAGTTGTCAAGAAAACCCACCAGGATAAAGACGAAAATGCCAATCAGGTCTTTACGCTGATGCCAACCAGCAGTCAACACACCGCTGTTTTTCCCACAACCCGGTCACAACAAACCTTGCTTAACTTTGATGCCAGTGAAATCGCAGGCGAACTCAACAAGGCTATCTCCAGCATAACCGCCCTGGTTAATTCAAAAGATGTCAAGAAAACACTCAAAGGGCTGGCGTCTACCTCGCAAAGCATTAGCAGGATTACCCGCCAGCTTGATAAAAAAGGCTTCTCTGGCGAACTGGTCAACACCTTGAACACAGCACAAAAAGCAACGCAAGACATCAAACAACTGATTCGTGACTCACGCAAAACCATGCAAACTATTACGCACGCCACCAGCAAGCTACAAAATGATGCCAGCCACACACTCAAAACACTGACTAACGTCAGCAACAAACTACAACGCGATTCCAGTAAAACCATGAGCACCATCAACCGTGCCACCAACACCTTGAATAAAGGGCTAAAAGCCACACTGAGTGAAGATTCAGCCTTGCAATACCGTCTGCAACGACTGATTAATGATTTAAGTGAGGCGTCCAACTCCTTCTCAATTCTGGCAGATACAATACAGCGCAAACCAAATTCAGTTATTTTTGGCAAAGGAAAACGTAAACGATGAAAACACTTCATTCCAGCCTGATAGTTTTGCTTTTTATCACATTAACTGCCTGCTCAAGCATCAGTGATATAACCGGTAGCGCAGATAATAGTTTGGGCGGCACACGTTTTTACGCACTCAACGCCCTACCTGTATCTAGCAACAATCATGCAAACTTGCGCCTGGGGATTGGCCCCATAGAAATACCACGCCTGCTTAACCGGCCACAAATTATCAGCCGCAAAAACACCTCAGAAATAAACATGGCAGAGTTTCATCAGTGGGGTGGTTCTTACAAGGAAGAGCTAACACAGGCATTGAGTGATAACCTCTCCGCTTTATTAAAGACCGATAATATCGAGCAATATCCGTGGAAATTTTCCTTCAAACCCCATTACCAGGTACGGGTGAATATCGAACGCTTTGACGGGCAACTCGGCAAATCTGTCACCCTGAAAGCACGCTGGTGGCTGTTAAAAAACAACAAGGAAATCCTGGTTAAACGCGCTGTCATCCAAACGCCGGTTTCAGGCAACGACTACAACGCCTATGTCAACGCACAAAGCAAGGCACTGATTACGCTAAGCAGGCAAATTGCCGCAAAAATAAAACAGTTTGAATAACAAGATTTTAATCAGTGCCTGCCTGCTTGGCGAGAAAGTACGTTATGATGGTGCTGGCTCATTGCTCGACCACCCGCTTATCCTAAAATGGCAAGCCGAAAACCGCCTTGTTCCGATCTGCCCGGAAGTCGCCGGTGGATTACCCATCCCGCGCGCGCCTTCGGAAATCATCAATCACAGTGCAACGATTCAGGTCATCAATAGTAAAGATTCTGATGTCACACAACATTTTATTAAAGGTGCACAAGCTGCTTTGCAACTGGCAAAAAAACACCACTGCATCGCAGCCATCCTTACCGAAAACAGCCCGTCCTGTGGTAGCCAGATGATTTACGATGGGTCTTTCTCAGGCACCAAAAAGCAGGGTGCAGGCATCACCACTACCCTGCTACGACAACACGGCATCACAGTTTTCAACCAATATCA
>CAZPEE010000269.1:0-3324 GCA_964585525.1 uncultured Cocleimonas sp. | reverse complement strand
CTTAAATTTTGCCAATTGTTGATAAACACTTACCGAGCGAACATGCTCGCAGTTTTTACAGGCATCCCTGAGAGATTCCAGTGTGCCGTGATCATGGTGACAGTCGAGGTAAATTTCAACCTCAACTTTACCATCAATATAATGGAGTAAAATATTACGAATATCATCAGCGATGCCGGTTGCCTGGATGCCGGGGTAGATTTTTGCCATGATCTGGTTACGGCTGGGTAACTTACCCGACGGGCTACTGGTTTCATCGTCTTCTGGATCAACATGCACGGTGATATCGTTCATTTCAGGAAATTGTTTGCGTAGTTTTTGCATCACATTTTCAGCCACATAATGCCCTTCTGAAACACTTAAATAGGGATTTACCTGAATATGCACATCCGCCAGGACATTATGCCCCATGCGCCGGGTACGCAGCATGTGCATTTGCTCGACACCTTCGATACCGCTAATGAATTGACTGATTTCTTCAGTTTTCTCTGGTTCCAGCGCTGTGTCAACCAGCTCCATGGTGCTATCCAGAATCAGGCGTAGCCCCATGTAGAAAATCATAATCGCAACGACTATCGCGGCTGCGGCATCCAGCCAGGGAATTTCCAGAAAAACAGCACCGGCTACACCAATGGCTACCATGATGGATGAGATTGCATCGGAGCGATGGTGCCAGGCATTTGCTGTTAGCATTTTGGAGTTGATTTTATTCGCCACGCTCATGGTGTAGTGGTACAGGCCTTCTTTACTGATAATCGCCAGTGCCGCAAAAATGAGCGCCAAAGGCGTTGGTTGCAGCAGTTTTTCTGGGTGGGTAATCCGGTCATAGGCATTGAGTGCAATACCTACTGCCACGCCCGCCAGCGCCAACCCCAAAATAACCGTAGCCACAGTTTCAATTCGTCCATGTCCGTAAGGGTGGTCTTCATCGGCATCTTTATTTGCCATTTTTGCCGCAATCAGTACCACGAAATCGCTGGCAAGGTCAGAAAGTGTATGAATACCATCTGCAATCAGTGCTTGCGAATGGGTAAAAATACCACCAAATAATTGTGCGCTGGAAAGCAGAATATTGACCACCATGCCAACCAGCGTGACGTTTCGAGTTGCCTTGTAACGCACTTTATTTGAGATTCCCTGGTTTGAAATATCCTGGTTTGCAACATCCTGGTCGGCACTGCTTTGATTTGATGCACTGTCAGTTGTTTGTGCCTGCTCGTTATTTTTATCAATGGTTTGTGTTATCCCGGCCATATTCAGCTTTCCTCGCCCACTTCCAAAACAACAAAATATTCATAATCATCTTCACGGGTATCAATCACCTTATGCCCATGTACTTTCGCCCAGGCGGGAATATCATAAATCACACCGGGGTCGGTGCATTCAACCTGAACCTGCTCGCCTGCTTTAAGCGTCGCAATCATTTCCTGAGTGCGAATGACAGGCATTGGGCAAAGCATACGCCTTGCATCCAGAATATGTTTGTTCGGTGGTGATGTAGCCATCAGATAATAATCTCACAATTCTGACTGATATGTGTAAGTAATTTTTGCCGGTATTCGTCAGGATTATAGTCATTGCCTGAGAATTCGCCATACCTGGCACGTGGATTATATTTCAGGTCAAGCCGTAAAATCCAGAAACGTAATGCCGCAGCACGTAGTACCGCGTTAAATAGAGCTTTTTCAGTTTCCAGCAAAGGCCGGATAGCTTGATAGGACTTAATCAGCGCAGTTGCCAGAAGCGCATCAATTTGCCCATTTCCCTGAAAACACCAGTCATTCAGTACTATCGCCAAATCCATCAGTAAAACATCATTGCACGCCGTATAAAGATCAAGGATGGCAGATAGTTCCGGCTGTTTTTGCCGCTCAATAAACAAGGTATTGTCACGAAATAAATCACCGTGGATGATGCCTGTCGGCAATGCCAGCATCTGTTTTTGCATGTCAGATTGATACGCCAGCTCGCTTTGCAATAAGGTTGCATCAGCGGCAGACAATTTGGGCAATAATGTTTGTGCGCAAGCCAGTTGCCAGTCATGGTCAAATTCATTGGGCATGGTTTCAGGATAACATGTTGTCGCCAGGTGAAACCTTCCCAGCATGGCAGCAATTTGTTCGCAATGTGTGGCTGTTATTGTATCCGGGTTAGCGCCGTTAATACGCTCAATGAACACGGCAGGCCTGGCGTTAAGTTCCCGTATCTGTTCTCCCTGTTTGGCAGGTACGGGTTTTGTGGTAGGAATACCGGCAGTGTTGAGGTGCTCCATCAAGCCTAGATAAAAGTGAATTTTTTTAACGCCATGCGCCTCAAACAGAGTCAGTACAAATTCACCCTGGTCGGTCGTCACAAAAAAATTGCTGTTTTCAACACCCGCCGCGATGCCTTGGTAAGCAAGCAGTTTGCCAACCGAATAATGACTTAAATGATCTATGAGTTGCTGCTCACTGACTGGGGTAAAAACTGACATTTGATTAATCGGCTAAACTTCATCCGGTGTTTTGGCTGTAATCGTTAAGGCATGCAAATCGCCAGAGGTAATCGCCTCATTTACGGCTGCGTAAACTGCCTGATGCCTTTTAAGCGTATTCAAACCTGCAAAAGAGTCGCTGATTACCGTTGTTTCGTATTTATAACCATCCCCATCGACGCTGACTTTTGCATCAGGAAAAGCATCCTGGATCATCTTGCATACGTCTTCGTTACTTACACTCATATTCATTAATTCCTAAATTTTGTGAAGACACAGTATAGCGAAAGCGTATAATCTTCCCAATAACCTTATGGCTCCCATTTCCTCAATTTTGGAGAACAAACAGATGCCCACCTCTACAACAGAAGAAATCGTTGAACAATTAATCTCTGCCTGCCCTAAATTCTGTGAAGCATTAACACATGATGAAGTCACGTCATTCGTTCGTTTCACCACACTACTTGAAGCAAAGCCCGATGACATCATTGCAGATATTGGTGAAGTAGAAGAAGAATTTTATCTGGTACTTGATGGTAAAATCAGACTAATCAGTGATGAAGGCGGCAAAGAGCTTGAAGTTGGACGCATCGAAGCAGGCAATCTTGCTGGCGAAATGTCCTTTTTCGATCGTCAGCCCCGCTCCATTCGTCTACGTGCCGACAAGAAAAGGGGCGTGCGTGTGTTAGCCATAACACGTCCCATGTATAAACGTCTCTGTGTCGAGCATTCATACATTGCGGTAAATCTACTGGAATTCATTGTCATGAGCCTGGATAAACTGATTCGCAACAGCAGTAAAGATATAGCAACCATGTATAAGCATGTTACCGGGATTGGTTATCGGTAAT
>CAZPEE010000268.1:0-3355 GCA_964585525.1 uncultured Cocleimonas sp. | reverse complement strand
TTTATTTTATAAGCCGTAGCTTCCAGCGACGAATATAAGAAACCTTATCACTCTCCTGGCACCCATATTACTTGCTCAAAGGTATTCGGGTTAAGGCAGCAACCATTATTGATTTTTAAAAAGAATTATTCAGGCCGCATATGCGGAAACAAAATCACATCCCGAATCGACGGCGCGTCCGTTAACAACATCACCAGGCGGTCTATACCAATGCCCTCACCTGCTGTTGGCGGCATACCGTATTCCAGTGCGCGGATGTAGTCTGCATCGTAGTGCATTGCTTCATCGTCACCGGCATCTTTTTCTTCCACCTGTTTTTTGAAGCGCATCGCCTGGTCTTCTGCATCGTTTAGCTCGGAGAAACCGTTGCCGATTTCGCGTCCGCCGATAAATAGCTCGAAACGGTCGGTGATAAATTCATCGTCATCGTTGCGGCGTGCCAGTGGCGAGACTTCCGCAGGATATTCAGTGATAAAGGTTGGGTCAAACAAGCGTTCTTCGACGGTTTTTTCGAAGATTTCGATTTGCAGCTTGCCAAGGCCCCAGTATTCTTCCGTAGGGATTCCCAGCTTTTCAGCAACCTTACGTGCGCGGTATTCAGTTTCTATGTCCGCTGCTTCCAGATCGGGATTAAACGTGAGGATTGAATCCTTCACTGATATGCGCTCGAACGGTTTCCCAAAATCAATGGTTTCGCCCTGATAGGTGACTTCGGATGAGCCAAGCAGGTCGGTTGCCAGGCCTTTCATAAGTTCCTCGGTCATATCCATCAAATCATGGTAAGTAGCGTAGGCCTGGTAGAATTCAATCATGGTGAATTCCGGGTTATGACGGGTAGACAAGCCTTCATTACGGAAATTACGGTTAATTTCAAAAACGCGCTCAAAACCACCTACCACCAGCCGCTTAAGGTAAAGTTCGGGTGCGATACGCATGTACATATCTATATCCAGCGCGTTGTGATGGGTTTCAAACGGACGCGCCGTTGCGCCACCTGGGATCACTTGCAACATGGGTGTTTCAACTTCCATGAAGTCCCGTTCTTCAAAGAAATTACGGATATAGCTGATAACTTTGGAGCGGATTTTAAAGGTTTCACGGGTTTCTTCGCTCATGATCAGGTCAAGGTAACGCTGGCGGTAGCGTTGCTCCTGGTCACTCAAACCATGGAATTTTTCTGGCAAGGGGCGAAGCGATTTTGTTAGCAGTTGCAAGGTATCGGCCTTGACCGACAGCTCACCTTTATTGGTTTTAAAAAGCACACCTTCAACACCCACAATGTCACCCACATCCCAGCCTTTGAAAGCATCATACAGCTCATCACCCAGCTTGTTTTTCTGTGCATACACCTGGATGCGGCCTGACATATCCGAAATCGTGATAAAACTGGCTTTACCCATGACCCGTTTTAGCATCATGCGCCCTGCGACCGAGACACGAACTTCATTGTCTTCAAACCAGGGCTTTTCCTTATCCGCATATTCCTGCTGCAAGTTCTCTGCATAAAACTCACGCTTAAAGGTATTCGGGAAAGCCACACCGGCATCACGCATTTCGCCCAATTTTTCACGGCGCAGCGCAATTAACTGGTTTTCATCCTGTGCTTCATCTTGGTTTTGTGCGTTTTCTTCGCTCATAATTTTCACTTCTCTTAAATCTTTTTAATTTGTCAGGAGTCCTCAACCTGTCAAGAGTCTTCAACTGGTCAAGAGCCCTCAACTGGTCAGGAGTCCTCGCTTAGGCGAGGAAGTCTTTTCCCTTATATCCACTGCCTCGCCCAAGCGAGGACTCCTTTTATGCTGCTATGCTGCATATAAAGCAGATCTTATAAGCCAGACTTCAAACTGGCTGTTATGAATTGATCCAGGGCGCCATCCAGCACCGCTTGTGTATTACCCGTTTCAACACCGGTTCTTAAATCCTTGATACGGGAAGAATCCAGCACGTAGGAACGTATCTGGCTACCCCAGCCGATATCCGATTTATTATCTTCCAACTCCTGTGTTTCGGCATTCCTTTTTTGCATTTCAAGCTCGTACAGTTTTGCCTTGAGCTGCTTCATCGCAGTTGCTTTGTTTTGATGCTGGGAGCGGCCATTCTGACATTGCACCACGGTATTGGTTGGCATATGTGTCAGGCGCACCGCAGATTCGGTCTTGTTCACATGCTGGCCACCGGCACCCGATGCACGGTAAACATCGACGCGCACATCCGACGGGTCAATCTCAATTTGAATATCATCATCAATTTCCGGAGAGACAAACACGGCACAAAACGACGTATGGCGGCGACCGCCGGAATCAAAGGGTGATTTGCGCACCAGCCGGTGCACGCCGATTTCGGTACGCAACCAGCCAAAGGCATAGTCACCTTCAAAACGTATGGTCGCTGATTTTATGCCGGCAACATCACCGGGCGATGCTTCCATCAATTCAACCTTGAAGCCTTTCGCCTCACCCCAGCGCAAATACATACGCAGCACCATTTCCGCCCAGTCCTGCGCTTCGGTGCCACCGGAACCGGATTGAATATCCAAAAAGGCATTGCAATGGTCAGTTTCACCGGAAAACATGCGCGCAAATTCGAGTTGCTCGACACCCTTTTGAGCCTCTTCGACATCCGTTATGACAACATCAACCGTTTCCTGGTCATTCTCTGATTCTGCCATTTCCAGAAGGTCTTTGGCATCACCCAATTGATTGCTGACCTTATCAACAACCAGCACAATTTTCTCTAGCTGGGTGCGTTCTTTTCCCAAGCGGGTCGCTTTTTCAGGATCATTCCAGACATCCGGGTCTTCCAGCTCGCGTACCGTTTCTTCTAGCTGTTCTTTCTTGTTTTCGTAGTCAAAGATACCCCCTCAACGCTTCCACGCGCTGTTGTAAATCCTTTATTTTCGTGTAAATCGGGTTGAGTTCCATATCGCTCTTTGATTGGGCTTAAGAAGCGGCAATCATACAGCAAGCAGTAACGCTAAAAAAGATGATTGAAGTATAAATAATAAGATATTTAGACGGACAGGTTACTGTGAGGTTCGGCCCTTAGCGAACGAGGGAGAACTTATCCCGGCATCGCCGCCATAATAAAAAAGCCCCTAGACGCTAATGCGTTTGTACTTTGCATGATTTTCTGTAGATGTCTTGAGATCAGGGCGGGATTAGCTCCTTGCAGTCGCTGGTCTCGCTGACGCTCGGCTCGAACGGAGGAGAACTTATCCCTGCCTCTCCGCCATAATGAAAAAAGCCCCTAGACGCTAATGCGTCTAGGGGCTTTTTGAATTATGGCGGAGAGGCAGGGATTCGAACCCTGGGACGGTTTAACCCGTCGCCGGTTTTCAAAACCGGTACTTTCGGCC
>CAZPEE010000267.1:0-3364 GCA_964585525.1 uncultured Cocleimonas sp. | reverse complement strand
AATGGATAACTCAGCCGAGCGTAGCGAGACAACAGCTTGTTGTTTAAGCTGACCCAAAGGGTGAGGCGCTAGCCGAATAATTATGCAAAGCTTAGACCTAGCTCGCCTGATAAGGCGATACTAGGACTTAGCGTGTATTGGGATGTTTGAGCCTAGGACTTTTTCAAAAGTGTCGCTGTTGTTTAGCATAAATTTTGTCGCCAGTTATTTAGCAACGTGTTTAAACGTAGTTCTTTTTCTATTATGTTGTTTAGCGACGTGTTGGTACTTGGTACTTACGCAATTAAGACATCCCTTGCTTCAACCACGTCCTTCCAGCTTCGCTGGGAGACGGACGTACTTTCTGGCGCTTAAGGCGCCTAAGAAAGCAAAAAGCCCGATTCTCTTTTTGAGTCTCGGGCTTTTGCTTTAGCTAAATCAGTTCTGGCTAATAATCAGTAATCAATCCTCGCCTGCCATGCTCATCATGAACTGTAAAATATACCAGAACAGTAGACCAACGCTTGAGAATAAAGACAGCGAAGCCGCCACATACTGTTCCGTATGGTACTCATGAATAATATTCGAGGTACTGTATAACACGGAACCTGCCGCAAACAATATCATCGCGCCAGAGAACCAAAGCCCAAGGTTAAAACCGAACAGTATACTGGCAAGTATCAACCCCATGGCAATAAACCCACCAATCATCAAAAAACGTCCCATGAAGGAAAAGTTAATCTTGGTCGAAAATGCCGTGAAGGTTAATCCGGCAACCAGGGCACCCGTTACGATAGCAGCATTTTGCAATAACGTACCACTAGAATCCCGAACCAGCGCCATATATATCAGGGGCATGAAAATAATCGCTTCTGCGATAACAAATAAACCCAGGCCCATATATTGCTTTTCGCGGGAAATACTGGAATGTGCCCAGTTGTTAGCAACGGTAGACACTAACATAAATGCGCCAAGCACCAGCAACCAACTCCACCTACTTCCTGCCAGCATCCCCACAAATGAACTGGCTACGTTCGACTGAATCAACAAGGTTTCAATCACAGCAAACGCCGCAATCGCACCGGCTAAATGCACATAGGTGCGTTTTATAAAATTAGCACGTTCGTTTTCTGCCGCATTGGCAACAACTTGTCCCGTACTCATATCCAAATGACTCATTTGAATCCTCCTGGTTAATAAATTTTTGATATAGCTACTCTAGCATAATGGAGATTAAGTTCCGAGAAACAAGGTTTTAAATCTGGGTATCTCATCAGATAAAAACGCTCTTCCTCAAAAATATCGCGCAAGGTATGGCACAAACAGCAACGCAAGCCCTACAATAATCAAAACCGTGTTATTTGGCATAAAATACGGAAAAGCCATCAATACAACCCCCGTTACAAGTGGAACCACTGATTGTTGCCGACGCCCATAGCTAAAAAAACCAATGCCAATCCCGCCAAATAGAACACTCCAAAGTAAGCTTGCTTCGTTCACTTTACGACTCCTTCATTGCTGATTCATATTCTTCACTTAATAACATCCATTCAGATTCTACTGTTTCCAAATCCTTATCCACTTCACTTTTTTTCAACAGGTTTTGCTTTAACTGATCTTTATTTTCATCCAGATAGCTATCCGGGTCGGCTAAAATAGCATCCAGTTTTGATTGTTGAATACTCAATTCATCCAATTGTTTTTCCAGCTTTTTTAATTGATTACGCAGCGGTTGTAATTGTTTTCGGCGAATCGCTTCTTGTTGGCGTTGTTCTTTTTTTGATAAACCCTTTTGCGTATCCGGCGTATTTTGTTTCGCTTCATCTTTGATAAAATCAGAAATATACTTAGCATAGTCGTCCAGGTCACCTTCAAACGCTTCCGCTTTGGCATCATGCACAATCACTAATTCATCCGTCACCGTTTTTAATAAATGACGGTCATGCGAAACAATCACCATCGCACCAGAAAAACCTTGTAAAGCAACGCTTAAAGCATGGCGCATCTGCAAATCGAGGTGGTTGGTTGGCTCATCCAGCAATAACAAATTGGGCTTTTGATACACCAGCAAAGCCAGCACAAGCCGCGCTTTTTCTCCACCGGAGAAGGGCTTGACCGGCTCATCAACCCGCGCGCCCTGAAAACCAAAACCACCCAGGTAGTTACGCAAGTCTTGTTCCCTGGCTTCTTTATCCAAAGCACGAAGCTGCTCTAAAGCAGATAAATCAGGGTTTAACTGTTCTAGCTGGTGTTGTGCAAAATAACCTATTTTTAAATCCTGTGCCTGCCAAGCCTCACCTGTTTTGGCTGTCAATTCACCTGCCAGAAACTTGATCAGGGTTGATTTACCCGCACCATTGGGGCCAATCAAACCTATGCGCTGACCCGGCATCAACTGCATTTTCAAGTTATCAACAATGATGGCCTCACCATAACCAATCGCTGCTTCGCTGACATTCAACAAACGTTCAGGTAATTTCTCCGGTTCAAAAAAGGTAAAATGAAACGGTGAATCCACCTGCGCCGCCGATATCTCCTCCATGCGACCCAGTGCTTTCAAACGGCTTTGCGCCTGTTTCGCCTTGGTTGCCTGTGCACGAAAACGGTCAACATACGCCTGCATATGGGCACGCTCGCGTTGTTGCTTTTCATAAGCACTTTGTTGCTGTGCCAGACGCTCGACGCGGATTTTTTCAAACGCTGAATAATTACCTGCATACAGGGTTAGTTTGGCATGTTCGATGTGTGCAATATGCCTGACAACTGCATCTAAAAACTCTCTATCATGCGAGATTAATATCAGCGTCCCAGGGTATTGTACCAGCCAGTTTTGTAGCCAGATCACTGCATCCAGGTCAAGGTGATTGGTTGGCTCATCCAGCAAGAGCAAATCCGACCGGCACATGAGTGCCTGCGCCAGGTTCAGGCGCATGCGCCATCCACCGGAAAAACGATTGACCGGATTATTAATTTGCTCATTGGAAAAACCCAGGCCATGTAGCAGCGTTGCAGCCCTGCTCTCCGTCGTATAACCATCAATCGCATCCAGCCTGGCATGTAATTCGCCGAGATGTTCACCTTCCGCGCTTTGCAGTTGTTTGTGTAGCTCGATATATTCAACATCGCCCTGCAGTACATAATCCAGCGCACTGATATCCGTTGAAGGTGTTTCCTGCGCGACATGCGCCACGACCCAGTTTGGCGGCATACTCAAATCACCTTCATCTTGCCCCAATTCACCCAGAAGCATCGCAAACAGGCTAGATTTACCCGTGCCGTTCGCACCGGTTAAACCCACCTTGTAGCCCGGATGAATACTGATCGAAACATCGGATAACAGCTTTTGTGAACCACGGCGCAGCGTGACATCGGAGAGTACAATCAT
>CAZPEE010000266.1:0-3383 GCA_964585525.1 uncultured Cocleimonas sp. | reverse complement strand
GAATTGATAAAAACCGTGTCAAGTCAGGACAGCCAGCCTATATCGAGCCGGTCAATAAACCAGTAAAAAGCAATCAGCGAGATAACCAGTGATGCCGGGTTGACAACCAATGCCTTGTACCAGTCACGCTTGCCAAAAAAGAGGCCGACCAGTAGATAGGCACCCAGCAAGATGCTCAGCTGGCCCAGTTCAACGCCGACATTAAAACTGATCAGGCCAGTGGCAAAGGCATTTTCAGGCATGCCGAAATCTGCGAGCATACTGGCAAAGCCAAGGCCGTGTAGTAAACCAAAGGCAAAAACCAGCACCAGGCGGCTCTTTTTCAAACCTTTGTTAAAGATATTTTCAATGCCAACATAGACGATGGATAATGCAATCAGCGGTTGTACGACCTGTTCGGGCAGGTTGAAAATACCATTCATGGCAAGCCCCAGTGTGATGGTATGTGCAATGGTGAACATGGTGATTTGCCATAGCAACGGTCGAATCGCTGTTGAAAACAGGAATAGTCCAAAAATAAAAAGGATATGGTCCATTCCCTTGGGCAGTATGTGTTTATAGCCAAGCTCGATGTAATTGATGATGGTTTGATAGAGCGGTTTTCGCGCAACAATTTCTGTGAGTGACAATGGCTCACTAAATGTGTCATTTCTTAGCCATTGCCATTCGGACCAGTGAAATTTCTGCTTTGCCTTGTCAACCTGGCGTAGCCTGACTGCATGGTCGCCAAATGACAGTGGGTAATACCATTGTAGGTATTGTGCGGATAAATCAACGTTTCCGCTAAGTTTAATCAGGCTAATTCTGGGTACTTTTGTGTAACCACGTTCCGGAATTTTGACTTCTTTTATCTTCAGTGTGATGTTGTTTTTTTTGTCATCCTCCAGTCTGATTTTATTCAAAAAGGTGGCTTCAAATGTTTTAAACTCAGGCAATAATCCATCGCTACTCAATTGACGCAAGGCATCATATTGATCCGCATTGGGTGCATCTTTGGTGTTTTTATAACGTCCATTAATGCCGGTTAACAATGCTTCAATACTGGCGCGGATTTCAATATCAACATGCCCCTGTTTATCGACGTTAATCTCAACCAGTGCCGGTTTTACCAAGTCAGCATAAACCGATGTATTGAGCAGGCTGGCGCAAAAAAACAGCACACAAAAGAATAAAAGGCCTTGTCTTAGCGTCATATCCCGGCTGGCCTAAAGTTTGCGTGATAGTGTCAATGCCAGCACCATCAAGGCACTGGCACTGACCCACGAAGCGACAACCCGAACCATAACGGTCTGCCATAATTTTTTACTCAGGCTTTCAGAGATTGCCATCGCATACAGTAATAAAAAATAAATTCCCACACCACTACCAAATAAAGAAACGATCCTGGCTTTTCCAGACAGCGTTTGCTGTGATGAATCCAGGCCAATGATTAAACCTGCCAGTATGCCAAGCGCAATAAAAACAAACCAGTGTAGCGTTATACCACTCAATACCAACAGCCCGGTCAGTGAGGCACCTATCAGCAGAATGGTCTCAATCTTGATGTTTACGTTAAAAAGAGTCAAAACCAAACCGGCAATGCTTGCTGCCAAAAATAATAAAATGGCTGTTTTGTGTTTATTGGGCTGGTGTTGACCATACAATAAGCCTAATGCCAAAATCATTAAAACCTGTGCGGGAACCAGCAAGGGGTGAATCACGCCATTGAAAAAATCTCCCATGCCCTTGATGGGGCTATGTGCAAAAGCAAGTTGGGGCACGAGCCAAAAAGAAACTAACAGCGAAAGACGAAACAGTTTTGTCATGCGTTAAGTATACAGAAGTATACAGATCAGAATGAAATATTGATTGGCTGGAACTAAGCCAGTAAAACTTACTCTAAGCTGAGAGTTTGTAAAAAAGCTGTTTATTCTTCATTGATTGATATACCTCAATGTATTTATGATGAATAAGCTTTAATTTGCGCAGAGAATGCCCACAAGCTATATTGGCAATGTTTATTGGACTGTTTGAAAAGAGCAGATCCTGATTTTAACGTAAGGAGTAATTGTAATGACATCGAAACTAATGAAAACAGCTTCATTTTTGGCAATTGGATTAAGCATGGCAGCAAGTTCTGCAGTCTTTGCTGATGGTGCCGCTTTATACACCGCAAAAGGTTGTACAGCATGTCACGGTGAAGCGGGTGCAAAACCAATCATGCCTGCTTACCCAAAAATTGCCGGGCAGAGCAAGGAATACATCATGCAGCAACTTAAAGATATTAAAAGTGGCGCACGTAATAACGGCCAAACGGCTGCCATGAAAGGTGTTGTTGCCAGTGTGGACGATAAAGACCTGGAAGCGATAGCAGATTATTTGTCTGGTTTGAAATAAGCACAGCGTTATTTTCCACTAGCAAAAAACCTCCATTACGGAGGTTTTTTGCGTTCTGGCGGATGTGTTTTCAGTACGATTTATTCCCAGATAGTATCTATCCACGAATCATCACTATCTTTGCTGTAGAACATTTTATGTTTGGGTAATTTCTGTTGTTTGCGAATCTCGCTATATTCCCACCCGGTCAGTTTGGCGAGTGTTTCGGCTTCCTTTTTGAATCGTTGGGGAAGTTCCTTGTTAAAGTAGCGATTACCTGCTTCACATTGTGCTGCGCCTTTCCAGGGATGTTGAATCACATAGCGTCCCTGGAAATTAGTGGTATTACCCGTTGCCTGAAACATTAAGTCTTCAGGAAAGTTTTTGCGATCATAACGAAGATGCAGGCGGCTGATATAGACATTTTTAGGTCGTGCGGGCATGCGCCGTGGTGTTATTTTAGTGTTACCATTTGCCACTTTTTGTGGTGTATTGATCCAGAATACACCGAGTTCTTTAAGTTCCTTGTTTGAAAGCGGGTCAGCGGCACAGGGGTCACACCAGCTCATATTCCAGGCATATTCTAAAAATACGGCTTTGTTATGGTGCTTTTCAACCTGTGTTTTAAACATATCTTTATAAAATTTACCAAACAGTTTTTTATCCTTGATGTACTCTGGAATATTTTGTCCGCTTGGCAGCTTTACAGTCCTGTAATTGGTGGTTTCGACGCGGCCTTTGCGGGTTAGTGCGTAGATAAATAACTCCTGTTTACCTTTTGCATTGACGGTTCCAAGGCGGATAGGCAGCATAAACTTTTTATGCGTATAGGCAATCTGGATTGGGCGCAGTTTGCTAAAGCCTGACTGGTCAAATTTCTTCAGGTTGACCTTGGCGACAAAAAACTTCATGCCTTGTTTTAAATAGCTGCCAACGACAGGCTCGGCACCACCCGGCAGCTTGTAGCCTTCACTTTTAAGCCAGCTAATCAGTCCATGGCTTTCTTTGGCGGATAAAATAAGAATGTC